>PKVZ01000132.1:0-13319 GCA_003131635.1 Acidobacteriaceae bacterium | reverse complement strand
TGTGGCCCAACGGCGGGGCAAATCCCTACGCTCCCGGATGAATCATCCGCACCAGCCAGAAAGCTGCCGCAGCCACCGCCGCCGAAGCCGGAATCGTCACCACCCAGGCCCACACGATTCGCCTCGCCACGCCCCAGCGCACCGCAGAGAGCCGGTGCGTCGCTCCCACTCCCACAATCGCTCCCGTAATAGTGTGCGTAGTGCTCACCGGTATTCCTGCCAAAGCCGTCGAGAAAAGCGTAATCGCTCCCGCAGCTTCAGCGCAGAATCCCCCCACCGGTTTGAGTTTGGTGATGCGCGACCCCATGGTGTGCACAATTCGCCAGCCACCAAAATATGTTCCCAGTGCAATTGCGGTATGCGCGGCCAGGATAATGGGCCAATGAAATTTTCCCCAATTGCCGGATAGTTCCGCCGAGGTTAGAAAGTGCGCCCCGTACAGCGCGCTGGCCACGATTCCCATGGTCTTCTGCGCGTCGTTGCCGCCGTGACCAAGGCTATACGCGGCCGCTGAGAGTAGTTGCAACTTGCGAAACCAAACGTCAATTTTCTGGGGAGGCTTATCGCGCAGAAGCCAGAAGATGGCGACCATGAACGAGAAGGCCAGAACGAGTCCCATGATGGGAGCGACCACGATGAAAATCAAGGTCTTGTACCAGCCAGCAGCGATAATCACGTGCCAGCCGGATCGCATGACCGCCGCACCCGCCAGGCCGCCAATCAAGGCATGCGACGAAGAAGTCGGCAGTCCCCACCACCATGTCAATAGGTCCCAAACAATGGCACCCAGCAGTCCTGTAATCACGACATACTGGGTGACGTCCTCGATGTGAATCATTCCCGAGCCTATGGTTTTGGCCACCGCCGTACCCAGAACAAAAGCGGCCACAAAGTTAAAAAATGCCGCCCACACTACTGCCAGCTTAGGAGATAAGACCCGCGTGGACACGACGGTCGCAATGCTGTTGGCGGCGTCGTGAAACCCGTTCAGGAAATCAAAAATCAGGGCGACTATGATTGTGATGATCAGCAGCAGCAGGTCAGGCTTCACCAGTTTTCCTGTTGGCCTAGATTCATTGAACTCAGGTGTTCTTTAAGACGACAGTTTCCAGCACATTCGCCACGTCTTCCGCCTTATCCGTGGCGCGCTCGAGAAACTCCAGCAATTCTTTCACCTTAATAAGGTTGATTGGATCTTTCTCATATTCAAACAGCCTGGCAATGGCCTGCTGGCATACCAGATCCGCTTCATTCTCCAGACGATTGATCTCCACGCAATGGGAGAGTATATTGCCGTTTTTCTGCATGAGAGACACGGCCTTCTGCAACTCCTGACTCTGCATCAGGATGATCCTGGCCAGCTCTCCCGCGGCCGGCGGCGGATCGGTAATGCGATACATCACCAGCCGGGCGCCGGAAGCATTGATAAAGTCCAGAACATCATCGAGCTTCGAGGCGAGCTGGTGAATGTCTTCCCGGTCGAAAGGGGTTATGAATGTCTGGTTCAGTTTGGTCAGGATGGCGTGGGTGAGCTCGTCACCCTGACGCTCGATCCGGCGAATCTCGTCAATCTTTTTGTCGACATCCCGGTAATCCGCAAACAGATCGACCAGAGCACGGGCTCCCGCGATGAGGTTGTCCGACATCGCCGAGAACATCTTGAAGAAGCTTGTATCCTTCGGAATGAGCTGGAACATTGGGGGGCCAACAGACTCCAGTGTCTACAGTCAGGTGCGGAGAAGAAGACAGCCACTATCTCACGCCCCAGACAATCGAGTCAAACACCCTCGCAGGCGGGTGGCGCCCTAAGCTGGGGAAGCCGAAGTGCCGAGGGAAGAAGAAGATGCGGACGCCTACGCGCTCGGCGGCTAGTCCGTTGGTCGCCGCGTAGCCCGGATGACCGAGCGCCGAGGCATGCCAACCTGAATGATCAGGAGCAAAGCAAAAATTCCACCGGCTCCAATCGCTGCGCGCTGCAGAAAATCGAGAAAAACTTGACCGACGCCCATTCACACATTGTGCAACTCACGGACCGAAAGAGCGACATTACGATGGTACTGGCCATATAGTGGACAGTTCCCGCATGCCAGATACAAGAAAAATGACGAAAAATTCACAGCCCCTTAACCCACCCCCCGAAAAGAAAAACTATGCTTAGGCGTTGACCATTTAGTTATGCTTGGAGCAAAATCAGACTCAATCGCTTTGCGCACTCCCCCGTCTGCGCCACAGGGAGAACTCATGAGTACCGCACGTGTTGAAAGTCTTTCCCCCGAACCGGCCCATCACCATATCGTCCGGCGCACCATTGAAGCCTGTCATCTCGCCAAGGAAGCCGCCGGCGCTGCCGCCGAAGGTATCGCCACCGGCTCTGCTCCTCTGCTGAATTCCTTGCGCCAGCGCGAGCGCGACCTGGATACGCTCGACATGGAAATCGACAGCGCCGTCACTACCGTCATCACTGAAGTCGAACCCGCCCAAGCCCGCGAACTGCTCGCCTGTATGAAGTTCATGATTAGCCTGGAGCGCATCGGTGATCTCCTGCTCAGCTTCGCCAACAGCGCTCAAGCCGCCGCCGGACGCATCGATTCTGACGATACCCGTGACCTTACTCACATGGCTACCATTCTCGAAAAAATGCTCACCGACGTCGGCGAAGCTTTCTCCGCCCGCGACGTTGGCAAGGCCGTCGACGTTCTTCGAGCCGACTCCGAGGTCGATCGCCTCCGCAATCTTATTTTTCTCCGCCATATCGAGAATCCCGAGAACATTGCCCGCCAGGCCAGCTTGCAGATCATCTTCATGACCCAGTCCCTCGAGCGCGCCGGCGATCACGCCAAGAATCTTGCTGAAGAGGTCTGCCACTTCGTCAGTGGCCACACCGTCCGCCACGTCCTCAAAACCTACGACAAACCCGTCGAACAAATGTTCATCGACTACCTCCGCCGCCGCGAAGGTCGCTAGGCGGCGCGTTGTAGCGCCGGCGTCCCGCCGGCTTCTGTGGTTGTTTTCGCTCTCCCGTCGAAAGACTACTGTCCGTTTTTAAGAGTCTGCATCTGGCGCGCACAATTCTCAAATCCCAATAAATTCGTTTACCATCGCTCTGCACAAGCTCAACCGCACTCTTATGGACATCTACCTGGTCGACGGAACGTACGAACTCTTCCGCCACTTCTATGCCATGCCCTCGGCCAAAGATGGAAACGGCCAGGAAATCGCCGCCGTTCGCGGTGTCCTGGCTTCCGTTTTATCCATGATCGAGCGCGGCACAACTCACGTTGGAGTCGCTACCGATCATGTCGTCGAGTCCTTCCGCAACGACCTGTATCCCGGATACAAAACCAGCGAAGGCGTGCCCCCGGAACTGCTCTCGCAGTTTCCGATTCTCGAAGAGGCGCTCGAAGCAATGGGAGTGCGGGTCTGGCCGATGATTTACTACGAGGCAGATGACGCTCTCGCCTCCGCCGCCAGCAAGGCTGCGAAAGATGATCGTGTAAATCAGGTCTTCATCTGTACGCCAGATAAAGATCTCAGCCAGTGCGTGGTCGGCACCCGAGTCGTCCAGCTTGATCGCAGACAGAATATCTTGCGCGATGAAGCCGGAGTTGTAGCCAAGTTCGGCGTGCAACCCCAATCAATTCCCGACTACCTCGCCGCGGTCGGCGACAGCGCCGACGGCTTTCCCGGTTTGCCCGGCTGGGGCGCGAAAGCTGCCGCTCTTACCCTGTCTCAGTATCCCCACCTGGAAAACATTCCCAAAGATTGGCGAGAATGGCATCCCTCCATCCGCAAGGCCCGCGCACTGTCGGAATCGCTATTCGGCGCATGGAACGACGCGCTATTATTTCGCACCCTTGCCACCCTGCGCCTGGATGTCCCCGTCTTCGAAACTGTCGAAGACCTTCGTTGGAACGGACCGCGCCGCCCAATGTTTGAGGAATACTGCCGGCGAATGAAGTCTCCCGAGTTGCTCCGTCGCGCCAACTCGGCAAGACCGAAAACATAATTCCTCGTGTGTAGGGACACTCCTGTCCGCCTCTACCCTCAAGCAATTCGAGCGGGCCCTTACGCATCCGTCTACCCTGGCCCATCCCTTCTACGCTTTCTCCAAATACTTTCTGACGACCCCGGCGCATGCCTCCACAAATTCTTTTTCCGGTTCAGTGAAGGTGGTGAAAAAATAACTCTCGACATCGAGCTCACCTGCCAGCTTATTCCTTACGAAGATGGGGACAACGATTTCACACTTAACCAGCGGAGACCCTGCCAGGTACCGCGAATCTTTCGTGACGTCATGCACCACTACAGTCTGCCCGCTGCTGGCTGCGGCGCCACACAGACCGGTGTTGAGTGGAATGCGGGCATTGGGTGTGAAGCTTCCGGCGAAAGGTCCCACCAGTAGGACGCCGGGGTCCGCTGCGTCGACCAGATAAAACCCTACCCAGTTGTAGCGCGTCATTTTTTCGTGCAGACGCTTGGAGATAAACTCCATCACCGCCTTGTCCGTGGGAGCACCACGAGCAAAGTCCTGAAATTCTCGCAGAAGTTCTTCGTGCACCGGCATCATCCGTTTGGCCCTCGTGGGTGTAATCAGGAAGCTGTGCTGGCATACGAAGTTCGCCCCCGGTCCCACCTCAGTTTACGCGGATGGTGGATTTTAAAGGATGCATGTCCTGATTCTGGAATCGAAGACCGCTTACAAAAAAAGGCCAGCCCGAAGGCTCGCCCTATATCTCGCAGCTTAAGCGCACTCAGTCCGTCGGAACCAGCCTCTCTTCCACCGCAGCGGATTCGGGAACCGCTATCCCCAACCACTTCGTTCCTCTGTGTTTCCTGTGGTTAGGATTTTAGGTTTTAGTGCTACACCGCCGGCCAAGACCGAACACCTCAACCCGCGGCTGCGTCAGATCGAAGCCGCGCGATCCCTGCCGGCCAGCCGTTTAAAGTTAATGAAATCGCCTTCGATATCCTGCACCGCCTTGCAGCGTGTGCATACCAGGTGATGATGCGGTTCCAGATTGCCTTCTACCAGCAGACCGCCGCTGGTGCGACATGAAGCGCCGTGGCAATCGCGCCATGGTGCGCCGGTTCTATACGAAGAAGAAGAGCGCGTAGGCGAACCACTATGAAAAACTCCAACCAAGAGACCTTCGCGGTCCACCCGCGAGAGATTCTAAGGACCACCCTGCGTTTACTTCAGTTCGGTGACGATCGCCCGCTGTTTCCCGCGGACCAGCGTTTCCGTGTGCGTGCGACCGCCGGGATTGAAGCGGACCGTACCGGACGTGAATGAATTCACGACGACTTTTCCATCTGGAGTGGTCGAACTGAGGTCGCCGTCGTCAAGGAACACCACCACTGCGTCTTTATCGTGGAAGTGCATCGGCGTGGCCACGCCTGGCGTCCAGGTGTAATCCCACACGATCACGCGCTCGTTCTCCAGGATTTTTTTCGATCCTGGCCGGGGAAACGCCAGCGGATAGCCGGTCGTATTGGCGAGGGGAGCCACTGGATGATCCTTCAGATCGATCACGATCGATCTTTCCGCAATCTTCGGTGCCGTACCCTTGGGCAAGAAAACCGCTCCGCCCGCCAAGGACACGACAACGGCATCAAACGGCTGCACAGTTGTACTGCCGGTTACATCCCAGACGGTCACGCGGTCATTGTCAATCACGGGCTTCAGCGAGGTTTGCGTGCCGGCCTGGAACAATGAAGCACAGAGCAGCAAGAAAAAGACCATTGAAGCGCCTTTCGGGAAACAGAATTCAAAGAACTAAAGATACCGCGTAGGATGGGGTTGTGCCGTTTATTTCTTGGCGGCAGTGAACTCGACTACCTCGTCTTTCCCAGGAATCGAGTCCGTCCGGGGAATCGACTGATGTTTATCCAGTTCGTAATCCGACCCAGGCCCGAGATCTGTGAATTTGGCAAAGATGAAGGGAACTCCTTCCGATTGCAGAACCGAGTTCGCATCGGTCACTTGAAAATGAAGATGCGGAGCGGTAGCCTGTCCGGTGTTGCCGAGGCGAGCGATCACCGTTCCGCGGGCGACGTGATCGCCTAAGCGAACTTTGATGCTTCCGGTTTGCAAGTGCGCGTACGTGACGTAGCGGTTGGCGGCGATACGCAGAATGACGTAGTTGCCTGCAATGTTATCAAGCGTGACGGGCTGGGGTAGAACGCGCGGAGTATTCTCCGGGATCCCATCCACCACCTGAGTGATCTCACCGTCCGCTACGGCGAGAACCGGCTCCCCGTAGCCCCAGAAATCTTCATTCTGCGAGGTGCCGTGATGGGAATCCCCGTTGGGACCAACCTTCATCCAATCGATCGCGAACCTCTGTGCATCGTGAACGTGGCCGTCTATCGCCATCAAGGAGCGGCGATGATCCGAATCGTTCGCCGGGGCACTCCCTGCAAGCCACACCCCGCCATCAAAAGGCAAGCCCAGCAGCAGCGCGGAATCATGACTTACCGGAACCGGAAAGTCTTCCAGCGTGGATTCCGAAGCGCTCCCCGCTGCTTTTTCAGGCTCGCCTCCCACAAATACCATCCGGTGCCTCAAGCTGTTCGGCAGCCGCGCATCCAACCTGAGGGCGACCCACATAAAGACAACTGCGCGTCTTCCTGGATCGATGGTCTGCGAGCTTCCCGTCGACCTCGTTTCCATCGAACCCGCCATACCCATGTTTGAACCTATCTCCATCATGGCCGCCGATAGCACATCTCCCTCCCAGACTTTGAGCGGCTCTTTTTTCTCCGCGTCCGCGAATATTTCTACTCGCTTCAACGTCAACGGCACCACCTCAAAATTCGTGATGTGAAGTTCGTAGACCAACACTCGTTGTTCCGCCAACTTGACCGCAATCGGCGGTGCTGGACAAAATACTTCGACACGCGGTCCTCTTTCTCTTCCTAGTCCATTTTGGATCGTCGAACAAACTACTAAGCCCGTAAAAAATAATCGTAGAGCGACTACAGAGAACATGCGCATGATCTCATTCTCCAGCCCTTGCGGATTCTGTCTCAATGAGCAGACGGCCTTCCTGGTCTTTGGTCACCAACGCACCCCGCCGTTGACTGATGCTCCTGGCGCATGAACTGAGCGGGTCGCCTCTCCGCTACAATTAGCAATCTTCTTCGGAGGCTCCTCGTGATCGCTCGTCTTCTCGTCGCCGCGCTACTATCCAGCATCGCGTTTGCCCAAACCACCGTCCACTACACCGCCACCAACACAAACGTGAAGTACCTGTTCGCCACGGTCGAGCCGGTGGCTCATTTGAAGTCGGGCGACATTCTCGATACAAATACCCTCGATTGCTTCGGCAACGTGCTCAGAAAACCGGGCGACACGCTCAGTATGGTGAAAGGCGACAATCCCCTGACCGGACCATTCTTCGTCGAAGGTGCGGAACCGGGAGACACGCTCGCCGCCAAGATTCTCGATCTCGAAGTCGATGGCGATACCGGCGTGGGCGCGTTCGCTCCAGGATTTGGCGCGCTGAATGAAACTAACTACACGCCCATGCTGCATCCGCCGCTGCCCGAGCGCATCTGGTACTACCACATCGATCACGCCGCGAACACCGCAACGTTTAACGCGCATGACACCGATTTCTCGGTGAAGATTCCCTTGCATCCTTTCTTCGGATGCATCGGCGTAGCGCCGGCGGAGGGTGAGGCGCGCAGTTCGGTGGTCCCCGCCGAATTCGGCGGCAACATGGATTCGCCCGAAGCCAGCGTGGGCAACACGGTTTATTTCCCGGTGAACGTGAAGGGCGGCCTGTTCTACATCGGCGACGGCCACGCCGCCATGGGCGACGGAGAAATCGCCGGCACCGCCATCGAAGTCCCACTGAAAGCCCGTGTGCAGTTGAGCGTGATCAAAGGCCGCACTATCGCCTGGCCGCAGTTTGAGAACGACGACGCTATCATGACCGTGGGCGCCTACCGTCCGCTCGATGACGCCCTGCGCATCGCCTTCACCGAACTGGTGCATTGGATCCACAAAGACTACGGCCTCTCCGAGCTCGATGCCTACGAACTGCTGTCAAAGGTGGCGAAGATTCATCTCAATGAAATGGTCGATCCGAACTACGTGGTCGTGGCCTCGATTGAGAAAAAGTACCTGCCGGCGAAGAAAAAATAGCGAAGGACCACAGCGGCTCAAGCCCGCGATCATTGTGCATCCGTTATCGTAGCGTGGGCCGTGCCACCCAAAATCAAAGGCAAGAGGTGTTACTATTTCGTGATTCGAAGCCGAGGTTTCCATGTCCGCACATGCCTACAACAACAATCAGAACTCCTGGCCCGAACTCCCCCTCGAGGCGTGGCAGGATACCTACGACACTCTCCACATGTGGACGCAGATCGTCGGCAAGGTGCGGCTCGCGTTAAGCCCTCGTGTCAATCACTGGTGGGAAGTTGCGCTGTATGTCAACGCCCGCGGCCTCACCACTTCAGGGATTCCTTACGGCGACGGGATCTTCGAAATTCAGTTCGACTTCATCGAACACAAACTCACCATCCAGACCAGCTGGAACTCGTCAAAAACTCTCCCGTTAAAGCCGCAGTCGGTCGCCGACTTCTACGCTGAGTTCATGTCTGCCTTGCACTCGCTCGGCATCCAAGTAAAAATCTGGACTATGCCCGTCGAAGTGCCAACCCCCGTTCGCTTCGAAACCGACACGCAACGCGCCTCTTACGATCCGGAATACGCACACCGTTTTTGGCAAGTATTAATTTTGTGCGAAACCGTCTTCGCGGAGTTCCGCTCACGATTCATTGGCAAGGACAGTCCCGTACATTTTTTCTGGGGAAGCTTCGACCTCTGCGTCACCCGTTTCTCCGGACGCCGCGCTCCCGAGCGCGTCGGCGCCGATCCTGTCACCCGCGAAGCTTATTCGCATGAAGTGATCAGCGCTGGATTCTGGCCGGGCGGCGGCGAAATAAAAGGCCCTGCATTCTACGCCTACGCCGCGCCTGAGCCGGCCGGCTTTGCGGAACAACCAGCCCAGCCTCCAGCCGCTTTTTATCATCCGCAACTGCACGAATTTCTTCTGATGTACGATGATGTGCGCCAATCCGACTCTCCGCGCGCAGCGCTGCTGAGTTTCCTGCAAAGCACTTACGAGGCGGCAGCTGACCTCGCGCACTGGAATCGCAAGGAACTCGAACGACTTTGAAATCTAAAGTTTCTGAGAGAGCTTAGGAGATTGATTTAGGAGATTGATAATGTCCGCGAAATGCAAACATCTGGATCAGATCAAAATCAGGACCACCGATACGCATGTCTGTGAAGAGTGCGCGAAAATGGGCGACACCTGGGTTCACCTGCGTCTATGCATGGTCTGCGGGAACGTGGGCTGCTGCGATTCGTCGAAAAACAAACACGCCACCAAACACTTTCATCACAGCAAGCATCCCGTGATGCGTTCGATCGAACCCGGAGAAGCCTGGATCTGGTGTTACGTGGACGAAGTCATCGCCGGAGAACTGGCCGCATAGAATGCCGCTCATCCTTGCCGCATACTAACGCGCGACGGGCGTCAGCAGAAACAGGTGCTGCTCCGATGGGTCAGAGTTGCGCCCTACGATAACAATATGCCTTGGGGTCGCATTGCGTTGGCGGTATTAGCCAGTGGCTTCGTCTCGTCGCTGACGGACTGGCTATTCATGGGCGACTGGCTTTACAAACGCTACGATCGGCATCCCGAGATCTGGCGATACCCAGGCGGCCAGGGAGAAAGCAAAGCCATCCTGTGGTCCAGCCTGTTGCCGTTTCTCACCTGCGGTGTCTTCGTTCTCCTCTGCAGCCGCTTGCATCTCCTTCTCTACCGTGAAACTTTCAAGTTGGCGCTGGCGATCTGGCTCATCGGACCTCTGCCGTTGACCATCGTGAACTCGCTCTGGATAAAGCTCAGCCCCGCCATTGCGACATCACACGCCTTGGGATGGCTGGTCAAACTTGCCCTCGCGGCCTTCGCTGTAAGCCTGATTCTCGGTTGAGCGGCTAAAGTCAAAAGGCTCCTTCTCCTTTGTCCGCACTCGTGCTAGATTGTTTCGCGCGTTGGAGCGTAAGCTCACGACCACCGGCGCCGATTCCCAATGGGAGTCACCGCGAGAAGTTTAGAAGAAGGCTGAGACTTAGGAGGTGCCATGCCCTGGGGCAAACCGGCAGCTCGAATCTGGCTGCAAATCATCGTCCTCGCAATCATCGTCCTCGCATGGACGGCAGCCCCGCTCTTTGGCCAACCATTACAGGCGGCCCGCCCACCCCAGAAGTTTCAACCCGGCACCACGCCCATTCAGCACATCGTCTTTATCATTAAAGAGAACCGCAGCTTCGACAATTACTTCGGAACCTTTCCCGGAGCAAACGGGGCCACCAGCGGAACCATTTCTACGGGACAAGTGATTCCCCTGGGCCATCTCCCCGATGTGACGCCCAACGATCCCGGCCATGGCTGGCCCGAGGCTCTGGCCTCAATGGACGGCGGCAAAATGGATCAGTTCGACATCATTGATGGTGGCAATATCAATGGGGCTTTTATGTCGTACACCCAGTTTCAGCAGTCCGACATCCCCAACTACTTCAGCTACGCCTTCAATTTTGTCCTTGCCGACAACACATTCTCCTCCATGCACGGAGGAAGTTTTCCCCAACACCTTTACTCGGTGGCGGCGCAGTCCGATGGAGTGATCAACATTCCATTCCTTACCAACGGAGGCAACGTCAGCGGCTGGGGTTGCGACGATCCCGCCGATACCCTGGTGCAGGTGATGGACCTGGAAGGCGATGTGACGGGCGAATTTCCCTGTTTCGATTTCCAGACTCTGGCCGACAGCATGGACACGGCCGGCCTCTCGTGGAAATACTATGCGCCCACCTATGGCCAGCGCGGTTACAACTTCAACACCTTCGACGCCATTAACCATATCCGCAACAGCGGCCTCTGGGATACCAATGTCATGCCCGACACGCAATTTGCCAGCGACGCCAAGAATGGGCTTTTACCCGCCATGAGCTGGCTGGTCACCGGAGACGGGAGCGAGCATCCGCCTAACAGTTCATGCTTCGGCGAGAACTGGACGGTCACGCAACTCAACGCGCTCATGCAGGGGCCGGATTGGGCTACGACGGCAGTCTTTCTGACGTGGGATGACTTTGGCGGTTTCTATGACCACGTGCCGGTGCCGCCGGTCGATATTTACGGCTTCGGCCCTCGCGTGCCCATGATAATCATCTCTCCCTACGCGAGACCGGGTCACATTTCGCACACTCTGTACGAGTTTTCGTCGGTGCTGAAGTACGCGGAAGAAACCTTCGGCCTGCCGCCGCTGACGGACCGGGACGCCAATGCGAACGATATGCAGGATAGCTTCAATTATTCGCAAAACCCGAATCCTACGCTCATCTTGTCGCAGCGCAGCTGTCCCGTGAACGCAACCTCCGCGGTGGTTTTCGGCAGCGTGCCTGTGGGCAATCCCAGTCCGGTTATCGCCGTGAAGCTGACCAACTATGGAACCAGCACCATGACCCTGGGCACGCTTTCCACCACCGGGGATTTCTCCTACACCACCAAGTGTCCGAAAAAGGGTCTCGCGGCGGGCGCCTCCTGCGGCATCGATGTCACCTTCACCCCAACCGCGACCGGATCCCGCACGGGGACCCTCACCATCAACGACAGCGATTCGAACAGCCCGCAAATCGTCAACCTAACCGGGACGGGAAGTGACGTGAAACTCTCGTTGTATTATCCCGGACTCAACAGCTATGGCACCAAGCCGATCAACTCAAGCACCACGAAAAATGTAACCTTTACCAATATCGGAACCGCCCCGATCAACA
Source organism: Acidobacteriaceae bacterium (assembly GCA_003131635.1). GTDB lineage: Bacteria > Acidobacteriota > Terriglobia > Terriglobales > Acidobacteriaceae > Sulfotelmatobacter. The sequence continues at coordinate 1,465 of PKVZ01000132.1, read as the reverse complement.
TCAGCAGCGTGCAGGTGATCGGGAATTTTTCGCAGACCAACACCTGCGGCAGCACCGTGGCGCCCGGCGTTGAGTGCACTTTCAAGGTAACCTTCACACCCACATCTACCGGAGGACTATATGGGAACCTTGCCATCAACGATACCGACGTAGGCAGCCCGCACATGGTGCACTTGGCGGGAATCGGTCAAGCCGCAACCTACTCACCCAGCGCGCTCACTTTTCCCGGCGTCCCCGTGGGCAGTTCGAGCTCTCCTCTTCCAGTCACGCTCACCAATAAGGGGACGGTGTTTCTGAACGTCGTGAGTATCGTCACCTACGGAAATTTCACTCAGACCAACAACTGCGGAACCGGGCTTGCCGTAGGAGCCAAGTGCACGGTTAAAGTGACGTTCACGCCGACGGCCACCGGCACGCAGACCGGAAACCTGGTCTTCGGCGACAACGATCTCACCAGCCCCCAGGTCGTGACTCTCACCGGAACAGGGACATGAGTTCCGCCTTCATCTCCGTCTCTACCGCGGAACCTTGAAATCGGCGGTGGCGACCTTGGCTTATCGGGCCATCGCCGCTGACATCGTGAACACGCTCTGTGGATCAAAATCGCTGCCGTGATCGCCTCGTCCCACGCTCTGGGATGGTTGGTCAAACTCGCCCTCGCCGCACTCGCGGTGACGCTGATTCTTGGCTGAGCTCCGGCAGACGAGAGTTTCCGCGTTCTAGTGCCTCGCCGCTGGCGCAAGCTCGACTAGTTTTAGCGTGTTGGTCTTTTGGTTGGCCGTGACGAACGTAAATTCGTCGCCATCGGTACAGGCTAGTCCCCATCCGAGGTCCGGCGGAAGAAGGTACTCCCGAAGCGGAGCTCCGGTTTCACGATCAAAGGCGTAAGTGGACATTTCTACCGCCGGGCTGTTGGGTACATCATGCAGGAATTCCACAATCCACGAATCTTTTGACGCTTTGATCGTGTACAGTCGGTAATCGCTCGTGACCTTCAATTTGTGAATTTTCCCCTCGCCGGACGGAGAGATCGAAAACACGGGTCCGTTCATCGGGCGAAACAGAAGAAGGTTTGGACCATCTTTGGCGATCTGCGAAAGGTAGACGGCGTTGAACAGCGACTGTGTCCCCGGTGGGCCAAAGCGCGGCAGAGCGGTTGGGTGTTTATCTTTTCCCGAGGTATCTGACTCGACTTGGCCGTGTACATCTCCCTTCAGTTCGACGAAGCGGCGGAGTTGTCCGTTCGAGCCGACGATGGCCAAACGAGGCTCGTCCGTCGATGGCTCCGCACCTGCGATCAAGAAATCGCCATTTTCAAACACGCCCAGGCGCGCAGGTTTGAACGGCAGGTCCAGGCGAACCGCGCCCGCATAGTTTCCGTCATGTTCGAAATGCGCAACAAATGTCGCAGACTTTGACGCTGGCTGACTCACTACTTCGCCTGTCGGGGTGCGCCATTTCGTCT
>PKVZ01000052.1 GCA_003131635.1 Acidobacteriaceae bacterium | reverse complement strand
TCAGCTTCTTCGTCGGCTACGGCGAGAAAAATCACATCGCGATCGAGCGCAACCTGTTCGCGCTTCAACATCACCATCACCACCAACTGCGCCAGGCCTTCGTCTTTCATATCCTGCGCGCCGCGTCCCCACAGCCAGCCATCTTTGATCTCGCCGCTGAAGGGTGGAACTTTCCAATGCGCCGCGTCGCTGGTGACCACATCCATGTGGTTCAGCAGGATGATTGGCCTCTTCGCTTCTGCCGTCGTATGCGGCAATCGTGCCCACAGATCGCCGCGTCCCGGCGTGTATTCGAACACGCGGTTCTCAATGCCTTCCTGGTCGAGAATCTTCTTGTAAAACGAGACGGCGCGCATTTCGTGCCCTGGAGGATTCGTGGTATCGATGCGCAGGTACTCCTGCATCCACGTCAGCGCGAGATCGGAATACTGCTGCAAATGATCGGCAGGAATATGGGACGAAGCCATCGCGGTCACCGGCTCTTCCGCCATAGCTCCAGTTGCCGCCGTTGCTCCGCCGGGATAGCCCGCGGCTAATGCCAGCATCAAGATTAGATTAACTATTCTTGCCCGCCGCCAGACCCCCAACCTCGCACCATCAGCAATCGATAATCCCAAGATTTGTCCCCCCCAATGATTCCTTGATCCACGCAGTTTTTATATCAGGTTTGCCAAAATTACCGTGCGCAAACCCCTGCAGACTACCCAGTGCCCAAACCGAGGGGTACAATGTCTTTAGCTTCAGGTATTTAGCGGTTCAACCCGAAAGTCAGTTTTGGCATCTGACCTGTAGTAGATATGGCAGGCGCCAGAATGCTGTGGTGCCTAAAGTTTCGAGTTTTTTCAGGTGTGCGTTGCGTCAGCGCACTCCGGCAGTTTTAGGGGACGCAATCAGAAATCACGCAACACGCCCGTTTCGGCGTGCTGGAGTGGAGCTCCCAACGCTCCCCCAATGGAGGAAGTTTCTATGAAAGTTCGTATGCTCGCTACTTTGCCTCTGGCCGCAGTTCTTGCTTTTCCGGCCTTCGCGCAAACCTCGTCTTCTACCCAGGAACCGTCGGCTCCTCCGGCGGGTTCGCAAACCACCCAGTCCACCGACAACATGAACGGAACCGGCAAGCAGCCCCTGCAGGCACCGGCTCGTGAAGGTTTCTGGGGACGAGTGAACCCCTTCGCCCGCAAGAGTTACGTCAAGCGCCAAACCGATCCCATCCGCGACCGCGTGAACGAGCTCGACGACCTGACCGCAGCCAATGGCAGGGCGATTAAAGACACCGATGCCCGCGCTCAGGCTGGCATCAAGCTGGCTTCGGACAAGGCCAATGAAGCCGACCAGCACGCCATCGATGCCGGCAACAAGGCCACCGCGGCACAGCAGAGCGCCCAGCAGGCCNNTGGACGAAATGGCCAACGGAGTGAAGGGCCAGCGCGGCTACATCATCGAAGTGCAGGGCTTCTCTTCCGGCAAGGGCCAGACCGCGATTACCAACTCCCAGAAGATGGCCGAGTCGGTGGTGCGTTACATGGTGCTCAATAACGAGATTCCGGTCTACCGGATTTACCTCGTAGGCATGGGCAACGCCCCGGTAGCCGGCACAGACGAGAACGGACAGACCAAGCACATCAGCGGCGGGCGCGTGGAAATCAGCCTGCTGAAGAATGATCTGGAGCAGCTCTCCAGCAATTCTTCGGCTCCAACCACCACCCCCGACCAGCAACAGCAGCCCAAGTAGTTGAAATTTGTTAGTGGGACCATGAGCGCCTCGCTCAAGTCCCTCCCCCAACGAAGCCCTTCGCGCAAGCGAAGGGCTTTCGTGTGTACCGATTTTGCCGCAATCTGCGCGATAAGGTCGGACTCCGCTTTGTGGACCTAGCCGACGCGGTGGTAGTGATGCAGTAAAAGGTGGGTTATAAAGCCCACAACAAACCACAGGGCTGCTTCCAGGATCCGCTTAAATCGGGGCGTCATCAGAAAAGAATACCCTACTCTGCACCGATTGTCTGACACCCTCGCTGTTAGTCAAGCACGATAACCCCTGGGATTAATTCCGAACTGTGTGAGCTTGGACTGAAGCGTGGTGCGCTTCAAGCCGAGGCGTGCCGCTGCGCCGTTGGGCCCTCCCAGCTGACCGTGGCAGTCGCGCAGAGCGCGCAAAATGCGCTCGCGTTCTCTATCCCCAAGAGTCACGCTTTCTCCCGTCTCGGGCTCGGCGTTCAGTTCGCTCAGCGGCACCTGCAAGACCGGTCCCGGAGTCAGAATTACTGAACGCTCCACGAAGTTTTCCAACTCGCGGATGTTCCCCGGCCACGCCCACTGCACCAGAGTCTCCATTGTTTTTGTGGGGATGCTGAGAATGGACTTGTTCATCCGGCTCGCGTACTTCCGGGCAAAGTGCTCTATAAGAAGTGGAATGTCCTCCCGCCGCTCGCGCAGCGGTGGCGTGCGTAACGGGAAAACATTCAGCCGGTAATACAAGTCGCTACGAAACTCCCGCAGATTCACACTTTTCAGCAAGTCCCGGTTGGTGGCGGCCACCAGACGGAAGTCGACCTTCAACGTCTGATTCCCGCCCAGCCGCTCGAACTCCTGGTCCTGCAGCACCCGCAGTAATTTGGGCTGCAATTCCAGAGGGATCTCTCCGATTTCATCGAGAAACAGAGTCCCGCGGTCGGCCAGTTCAAGGCGGCCGACCTTCCTGGCGACCGCTCCGGTGAACGCGCCTCTCTCGTGGCCAAACAACTCGCTCTCCAACAAGCCCGAGGGGATGGCGGCGCAGTTCAGTTTGACGAAGCTATTGTCCTTGCGCTTGCTCATGCGGTGGATGGCGCGCGCCACTAGTTCTTTGCCGGTCCCGGTTTCCCCCTGCAGCAGCACCGTGGCGTTGCTGGGCGCGACCTTGGCCACTTTTCCCATGACCTCTTGCAGGCTTTGGCTTCGTCCAATGATTTCCCCGAACCCCAATTCCGTGTCGATTGCTTGTTCCAGGTAAAGCTTTTCTTCCGAAAGCTTTTCTTTGGCTACATGAAGTTCCTCCGTAACTGCCTGCAGTTGCGCGACATTTTGGCGTAAGGCGTCCTCAGCCTGCCGGCGAGACTCTTCCAGCTTCACCTTTTCGGTGACGTCCCGCTGGATGCCCCAGGTGCGCACCAGCATCCCGTTCTCCACGATGCCGATCATGCTATTGAGAAACACTTTAGGATTGCCATGAACGTCAACTTCGTGGGACTCGCGATCTAATACGCGGAACCCCGAACGGATGTATTCCCGCGTCAGCTCGATGTTGTGTGGATCCTCGGGAGGTAGCATTTCCGTCAGACGTTTGCCGACGAATTCTTGCCCCGACTTCAAACCGTACATCGCAGCCTGGGAGTCGTTGCATTCCGCCATATAAGAGTCGTAAAGGATGTGGTGGATCAGTTCGTCTTCGGGCAGGTCAATGGACACAGGCTTGTCCATATCCTCGCGGAAGATGCCCTCCGAACTCTGCGAGACAAACATCCGGTAATTCTCTTCGCTGCGCCGCAGCGCCTCCTTCGCCTGAACCCGTTCCGTGATGTCGGCAAACGCAGCAATCGCGCACGGCTCGCCATTCAGTTCCATCAGTTCCGCCATAACTAAACCGACGCGAATGTCGCCGTCCTTCCTGCGAATGCTCACTTCCGCATTACGTACGCAGCCTTCCTCCAGAAGCCGTTTTCCCAACTCCACCCTGTCGGCCGGATTCAGCCAGAGCTCAATGTCGAGCGGCGTGCGTCCGACGACCTCCGCACGGCCCCAGCCTGTCATGCGTTCGAACGTTTCGTTGACCTCGATGTAACGCGGCTCCTTGATGGTTGTTATCGCGATTGCCGTGGGGTTTCGCCGAAACGCCTTCGAAAATTTCTCTTCTGACTCCCTCAGCGCCCGCTCGGCCCGCTTGCTCTCCGTAATATCCTGCAGGATCGCTGCGATTCGGTCTACACCATTGGGACCTTCAATGGGAAAATAGGTCGCGAACAACTCTCGCTCTCCCAGCGTCGGATACGTATACTTCATCTCGTAGGCGACCACTTCGCCCCGGAAGCATTCCTCCATCTTTTCTTTGATCAGAGAGTCAAAAACGTCCTTGTATACCACTTCATCGACGCGCCTCCCTATAACCCGTTCTTTCTTCATACCGCGGTAATTCAAAAACGAGCGGTTGGCAATTACATAGCGATAATCGCGGTCCACCACCACGATCATCTCCTCCAGGCCTTCCACAACTCGCTCGTATTCCCGAAGTCTTTCCTCGGCCTGCTTGCGCTCAGTGGTGTCTTGCACTATGGCCATGTGCCAAACTGGGGTTCCAGCCTCCGGCCACATTGCCGCAACCTCGATCTCCGCCCAGCGAACCGAACCATCCGGGCGGAGATACCTTTTTTCCATTTCGAAATGCCGGAACTTCCCTTCCGCGAGCCGCCGCAGCTTGTCGAGATTCACCGCCAGGTCGTCGGGGTGTGTGATGCTCTGGAAATTGCGGCTCAACAGGTCCTGTTCCGTCCGTCCGAGAATTTCGCAGTATTTCGGATTGACCATGAGTAACCTGCCGGTCTTGGTTTCAACCCAGCAAATGCCGACAGGGGAACGGTCAAAGACCTCGCGATAGCGGTCTTGGCTGGCCTGCAGCCGCGCCTCCGCCAGCTTGCGCTCGGTAAGGTCGCGGATGATCGCAATAATGTAATCCCGCTCCAACCGCACCCGCCTCATGCTGACTTCCACGGGAAAAGCTATTCCGTCTTTTCGCCGGTAAATGCTTTCCATCACCAGCGTCCCCGATTTCCCCAACTCCTCCAGGGTAGTTTTGATTGAAGAATCGGTAACCGCCGGGTCAATGTCGAATACGCCCATGGAAAGAAGTTCTTCCCGGCTGTAGCCCAGCTCTGAGCAGGCCTTCTCATTGACATCGAGAAAGCGCATAGTTTCCGGATCCACCACTTCAATGGCGTCGTTGGTTTGGTCCACCAGGGTTCGGAACAGCTTCAGTTCCCGGATAGTGCGCTCGCTTTCGCGCACTTTATCCAGCAAACCTTCGCTAGCTTCGCGCAACAGTTTCTCGGAGCGCCTTTGCTCGGTCACGTCGTGCGCAATGCCCCGCACGATCGGGGAAGCGACTCCTTCCTTGCGAAGCGTGTTGTAGAATTCCCAGACGCGCCGCTCCCCGCTGCGCGTCATCACGGTCAGCAGGCCGCGCGCCTCGCCCACGCGCTCAATCTCACTCAAATACGAATCGAAGCGCGAGCGGAACTCCGGAGGAACCAGTTCCCGCATGGGGATCTGCAGGAGTTCTTCTACGCTGTAGCCCAACATGCGCGCCGGAGTGGGATTGACCGACAGAAGCCGGCCTTCGAGGTCGTGAATGCACAGCAGATCTTGACTGTGCTCCACCAGATCTTGATACCAATCTTCGTTTTCCTGCAGGGCTCGCCGGATCGGATCCAGCTGCGTCTGTTTTATTTCAAGAACCTGGCACTGCTCTGGCCCAGGGTGCAATTCCATGGCTACTCCCTAAGCGGCTGGGTAATGGTAGCGGTGGCGTCAACTCTTTCCGTCTTGCTTTCGGCTAGAACGGTAGAAGGCACACTAGGTACACCGTGACGCTGCCCAATCCGATTGTGGCGAAGTCTAACAGAACTTTCATCTGTGCGCTAGCACACCTAAAAATGTTTCCTGAAAGACATTCCCGGTAAGGAATTTTGGTTTTGAGCGGCCGTCATTTGGGTGGCGCAGCGCTGCCAGCGCCGTGATAAATCCCTTCAATGATTGAGCGTTCAGCCGCTCAGGCATCGGTTTGACCCCTTGCCCGCAACGCAGCTAAACTCGCTTCTCGTGGGGTTCCTATGAAATGTATTGCATCGTTGCCGCTCGCTTGCTCTCTTGTTTTCGCCCTTGCCGTCTTTTCCGGCGCTTCTCCTGCTGACACTGCTCTTGCTGACGATGACCAGGCCCACCATCACCACGAAGACCTAACCACCGCCCAACTCGGGACGGTCGTCTTCCCGGTTTCCTGCTCGCCCGCCGTCCAGAAGCCTTTTGAGCGCGGCGTGGCTCTGCTTCACTCCTTCTGGTACGAGGAGGCCGAAAAAGAATTCACTCAGATCGCTGTCGATGATCCTAATTGCGTCATGGCGCACTGGGGTCTCGCCATGAGCCTGTGGCACCAACTCTGGAACAACCCCGATGAAAAGATGATCCAGCGCGGACTCGACGAAGTTCACGAAGCGAAAACCACCGACGGCCGCACCACTCCGCGCGAAAAGGCCTACATGGCCGCTATCGCAGCCTTCTACAGCGACTCGAAAAAACTCAACCACGAGGCTCGCGCCAAAGCCTATTCCAACGCGATGAAGAAGGTCTACGAGTCCTACCCTGACGACCACGAAGCCGCGGTATTCTACGCGCTATCCCTCCTCGCCTCCGAACCGCACGAAGACTCAACCTTCGCCAATCGCAAGCAGGCCGCGGCAATTCTGGAAAAGCTATTCGCTACCGAACCCGACCATCCCGGCGTCGCCCACTACCTGATCCACGCCTATGACAAGCCGCAGCTTGCGCAACTCGGCTTGCCCGCAGCCCGGCGTTACGCGCAAGTCGCTCCCGCCGCGCCCCACGCTCTGCACATGCCCTCGCACATCTTCGCCCGCGTCGGTCTCTGGCAAGACGACATCAACTCCAACCTCGCCTCCATCGCCGCTACCCGTAAAGCCGCCGCCATGCACATGGGCGGCGAGGGCCACCAATTCCACGCCATGGATTTCCTCTTCTACGCCTACATGCAAAGCGGACGCGACGCCGACGCCCGCGCCCTGATCGAAGAAATCCGCGCCATGCCTAACAAGAAAGACGATATGTACGGCACCGGCTACGACCCTCACGCCGCAACCCTGTCGCACCTGACCGCGATGTATCCCATCGAAATGCACGACTGGCCGACTGCCGCAGCCCTGCCGCCGTATGAAGTCGCCGGCACCGCGGAAGATTCCACAATTTATTGGGCGCGCGCCATCGGCTCCGCGCACCTCCGCAAGCCCGAAGACGTGCGCAAAGACCTCGCGGCGATTGAAAGCATCCACAAAAAACTCGCCGCCGCCAAATCGGAATTCGCCGACTCAGTCGAGGACGATCGTAAGCAAGTCCAGGCCTGGCTGGCCTTCGCCGAAGGAAAAGATGACGACGCAGTCGAGGCCATGCGTCCCATCGCCGACAAAGAAGATTCCCTAGGCGAAGAACCGGAAGGCATCCCCGCCCGCGAAATGATCGCCGATATGCTGCTCGAAGCCAAGCGCCCGCAGCAAGCCCTGGTTGAATATCAAACCGACCTGAAACTAAATCCCAACCGCTTCGACGCCCTCTACGGCGCCGCCCGCGCCGCCGAAGCCGCCGGCAAACAGAGCGATGCCACGGAATACTATGCGCTGTTACTCAAAGTCTGCGATGGATCAAACTCCACGCGCCCGGAGTTGACCCGCGCGAGGCAGCTAGTGGCACAGAAGTAAGCCGTAGCAGTAGTAGCGCCGGCGTCCCGCCGGCTGTCGCGAGGGCATCTTGCCGTCGCTGTTGTCTGCCTCAGTGAGGCTGGCTCGCTGTCAATGCGTCTGAAAATATGTCATCTTCACAATCAGCGCCACCGCCATCCCCACCGCCCCCAGCAGCGCGTTATACTCGCGATGCTTCAAATACAACTGCAAAGAAAATCCCGTCGAATCTTCGTTCCCATCGCCTGACTGCGCCGTCAGTCTCGGCAACATTCTCGGCACCCTGTTCGCATACTCTTCAAACTCCGGAAACCTCCGCCGCAGAAACGCCTCTTCATCGCGAATCACAGGAAGATAGATACCAAAGAACATCACCACAAGCACCACGCCCACCCACCAACTCCGCGCCGCCACGCAGAATCCCACTCCCATCACCAGCGATCCCAAATAAAGCGGATTGCGCGTATAAGCATACGGACCCGAAGTCGCCAGCGCTTCGTTCTTGCGCACATGCCCCGAAGCCAGCGCCCGAATCAGAAGCCCCGGCACAATCGCAATCGCACCCAGCATCAACGAGCGCCACAAAGGCCGAGCCAGCCAGAAATAAAGCACCGCAAAAAGAAATCCCAGCGGCACTCGAATCCGCCGCGCGATTTGTGACCACTCAGCCATGCAATATGATTTCTAACCGCCGGATAAATGCCCTTCTGCGCCTCAGTCGCGTAGCGACGGAATTCATTAGCCCCGCACGTCAGTGCGGGGAAAGCTTAAGGGAAAGGGAACCGAGTCCCGGCAGGGACGGCACATCGCTTTTTCTGATCCCAACGGACTCACGAAACGATGCGTAATAACCGCCTCGCAGCCCCTACCACCGCCTCACTTCCAATCCCCAACAACCCCTCATCCGCCGCCGCCCGCCGCGCATGCGATGTAACGCTCCCCGGACTCCGCAACACAACGCTCCGCGTCCCATAAGGCCCGTTGCGCGCCGGATCCGTAGGCCCATAAATCGCCACCACCGGAACCCGCAGCGCCGCCGCCAAGTGCAGCGGCCCTGTATCGCCGCCAATAAATAACCGCGCGCGCCGGGTCAATGCGATCAATTCAGAGATGGTGCAACTCATCGTCTGAGCCGTCCCTTCGCTTGCAGCTTCCGCCGCGCGCACCAACCCCTCTTCTCCCGGACCATAATTGAGAATCGCACGAACCCCGAGATCCCCCAACCCGCGCGCCACTTCACCGTACCTCTCGGCTGGCCAGCGCTTCGCGCCCCACCCCGCCCCCGGATTCAAAATGGCAAACTCCCCCATGCCGTATTCCGTAAGCCGCTCGCCGATACGCGCCTCAGCCCGGGGGTCGCAAGGAAGATCGCAAGGAAGATCGAAAGGAAAATCACCAGAATTATCCGCCACCAAAAATCCCATCGGCCGCTCCACCAGCGCCTCAGCAACCGACAGATTCTGTTCGACCACATGCCGCCCGCGCGCGGCAACTTTCCGCGTGTACCACAAGCTGGCCGGGGATTCTCGCGGCTCCGCCGCGCCATAAACCACCCGCGCTCCCGCCCACCGAGCCAGCACGGCCGACCTCATCGCCCCCTGCAAATCCACCGCAACGTCATAAAGCCCACCGCGCACGTCGTTCCAAACCATGGCAGCGCGTTGCAGAGTCGAAATCGAAAGTAATGATTTTTGCCACGCCTTCAAGTTCACCGTGTGGACTTCATCGACCAGCGGCCGCAACGCTGACCGGGCGCCGCGACGCGCCGATCCCGGCGCACACAGCAGTTCCGCCCAGCGTTCTTCAATCAACCAGCCGATGTACGCCTGCGGGAATGTCCTCCGCAGCCAATGAACTGCGGGGAGAGTGTGGATCACATCTCCCATGGCGCTGAGCCGCACGATCAGTAGCCGTCCTATCTTTCTCTGGGAGGTAATATCAAGACTTGCCGTCTCGAAACTCACGCCTGCCTCGGTCCCATGCGCGTGCGAATAAGTTCGCTGGTGGAGTGATCCTTGGAATCTCCAACGATCGCGACTCGCCCGCCATATTCGGCCACCGCATCGCGCTCGGGAACGGAGTCCACCGTGTAATCGGTCCCCTTGGCTTGAATATCCGGACGAATCTCGCGAATCAAAGCGCGCACATCTAGTTCGGGAAAAATCACAACCGCATCCACGTCACTCAGCGCCGCAATAATTTCGGCGCGCTCCCCCGCCGGCATCACCGGACGCCCCTGCCCTTTAAGTGCCCGCACCGATTCATCGGAATTGATAGCCACCAACAGCTTCCCGCCCAGTTCTTTCGCGCCCCGCAGGTAGCGCACATGACCCACGTGCAGCAAGTCAAAATTGCCATTGGCCAGAATGATGCGCTCGCCGGCGCGCCGCCACTCTCCCACGCGCTCTCGCAACTCGGTGCGACTCATGAGTTTCTCGTTGCTCATCACTCCTCAAAAGCACTGATCTACCCCGTGCCGCTCTGTGTCCCCTGTGTTTCAAGATTTTCGACGCACATGTCTAGTGCACCCTCGTCGCCGGCGGAGCTTGCTCAATCGCGCGCAACAATTCCTCGCGCGTAACCGTCGCCGTGCCTCGTTTCATCACCACGATTCCGCCCGCGTAGTTGGCCAGTTGTGCCGCCTCTTCTGTGCTGGCTCCCGCCGCCAAAGCCGCGCTGAACGCCGCAATCACGGTATCGCCTGCACCGGTTACGTCGGCTACCTCGTCCGAGCCAAAAATCGGAATATCCACTGGCGCATGTCTCTGATCGAATGCCACCATGCCGTCGCGTCCCCGCGTGATCAGCAGCGACTGCAACTGCATCCGTTCCATAATTTGTTGTCCGGCCTGTGCCACCTTCTCCCAATCCTGCCCAATGCGAACGCCCAGCGCCGCTTCTACCTCAGGTTCGTTCGGAGTAGCGGCAGTCGCGCCTGAATACTCCAGCAATCGATACCGCGAATCTAGGATCAAAGGCACCAGCACAACTCTCCTTCGTCCCGCTTGACGCAACGCATTCACGATTGCCGGACTCGCCGACCCATATCCGTAATCGGAAACCAGCAGCGCATCGGAAGCCCGCAAATATTCCCGCGCAGCCAGAAATAACTCCCGCGTCAAATGCTGGTTGGGAGGATTCTCGGGCTCGCGATCCACCCGCACCACTTGCTGGCGTGTATTGTGCGTCGTGCCCGCGAGAATGCGCGTCTTCGTGACCGTTGTATAAGTCTTATCCTTCAGCACGCCGCTGGTCGGAATACGCTTGTGCCGAAAAAACTTCATGAGCATTCGTCCCGGCTCATCATCCCCAATCGCGCCGACCGGCAATACGTTCACTCCCAGGTCCGCCAGATTGTTGACCGCATTCGCGCCCCCACCAGGCACCACGCTGCGCTCACGGTGCTTCAGAATCAGCACCGGCGCCTCGCGCGATACTCGCGAGATTTCCCCATATACAAATTCATCGGCCACCAGATCTCCGAGCACCGTGATCGTGACCTTGGGGAACGCTTCGATAATTTTGCGCAGCCGCTCCGCTTCCTTCAGGTGTTTCGTCATCAAATTGTTTTTGTCATCCCCGCCACCGGCATTTTCTCACGAGTGGCCGCGCCTCTCCTCGATCACGCGCAGCATGGTATCCACAGCGTTAGCCGCGTCTGCCAGCTCCATCTTCACCGGGACCACCGCCAGCGGCGCCAACGCGTCAAGATATCCGCCCAAGTTGACTGCATCTTTCTCGGTAGTAACGAAGCCCCCAGCTTCGCTGCGCTGCCGCAGTTGCAGCAAGTCGCGCACGTCCTTCTCCGTGTAGGCATGATGGTCGAGGAAGAACGCCTCGGCTACAGGATCAACCCCCGCGGCTCGTAACTGCAGCAGAAAATTCTGCGGCCGCGCAATCCCGCAGAACACCACCGGCCGCGCTGGAATATTTCGTCCAGCATTCTCCAGCACGAGGCCCCGCCGCACCCTCCACACCGTTTTACCCTCCAGCGGAAACAATTCCGGCGAAGCGCCACTCGTCAGCACCACCGCATCCGCTCGCTGCAACGCGCCCAAATCTTCCCGCAACCGTCCGGCAGGCAGCAATCGATCGCGCGCATCCTCCGGCGTCACCAACACAATGTCGAAATCGCGCGCCAACCCGCGGTGTTGAAAACCATCGTCCAGCAAATGAACTTGCGGACCAAATCGCGCCTCGGCAAATCGTCCGGCCTCATACCGATCTTCCCCCACGACCACCGGTACTTGCAGTCGCCTCGCCATCAGCAACGGCTCATCGCCTAAATCCCTCGCCAGCCCGCCAGGATCGACCAGCAGCACCCCGCGAGTCTTGCGTCCATAGCCGCGCGAAAGCACATCGAAGCGGAGTCCCCGCGCCTTCAGCAGCTCGCCCAGCAAAATTACAAATGGAGTCTTTCCCGAACCTCCCGCCGAAATATTTCCCACACTTATCACCGAGCCTTGCAACCTGCGCGCCCGCAACCAGTGGCAGTCGTATAGCGCGTTGCGCACGGCCACCACCCCGCCGTAGATGCCTGACAGAGGATTCCAGTTCATGGCCGCGCCAGCAGTTCCTGCAGTTCGCCAGCCGTGCGCGCCGTTGCCCCAATCTGCGATCTCATGGTTTCGGCGGCGCGCTGTCCTAACGCTCGCCGTTCCGCGTCGTTCGCCAGCAGATCCAGAAACACCAGCGGCAACTCCGCCGGACCGACGATCCGCACCGCATCCCGCCTCTGAAATAAGCTCACGATGTCGCGGAAATTTTCCGTGTGGTTGCCCACAACGATGGCTACGCCATGCTGCGCCGGTTCAATAATGTTGTGCCCCCCGCGTGGAACCAGGCTTCCACCTACAAATGCGACATCGGCCAGCGCATACAACGCGGCCAACTCTCCGATTGTATCCAGCAGAAAGACTCCGCCCGCCAAAGACTCGCCATTCCAAGCAGATCGCCGGCAGTAGCGAACCGACATCTGCTCCAACAGAGCCACCACGGCCGGGAACCGTTCCGGATGCCGCGGCGCCAGAATCATCGCCGCCCGCGGATGCTGCACCAGAATATTCTCAAATGCTTTCAGCAGCAGTGACTCTTCTCCATCCACCGTACTGCCGCATACCAGCACCGGCCTGGCGCCGCCCCCAGCAATCGACGCCCGCACAGTCTCCACAATCGCAGGAGGAACCGGCGCAGGAATATCGAACTTCAAATTGCCGCTAACCCGCACGCGCTCCGGGCTGGCTCCAATATCCTGCAGGCGCATGGCGTCCTCCGCCGTCTGGGCCAGAAACATATCCACATTCGCCAGCAGCTTCCGCATCCATCCGCGGAAGCGCCGGTACCGCGGCCACGAGTGGTCCGAGATGCGCGCATTCACCACCGCAATCCGCGTTCCGCTGGCATGCGCCAGCCTGAGAAAATTGGGCCAGAACTCGGTTTCCGCAATCACCACCATTTGCGGCCGCAGTGCCCGCAGATAAGGACGAATCGCGAATGCGAAATCCATCGGGAAATAAAACACGTTGGCTTCGCCAAAGCGCCGGCGGGCCAGCTCCTGCCCCGTGTCCGTCGTCGTGGAAACGAAAATTCTACGCTGCGAGCCCCGGCGAAGTTCCTCCGCCAAACCCGCAACCGCCAGCACTTCTCCCACAGAAACGGCATGTACCCAGATCACTGGCTCATGCGCCCCCGTCAATTGCAAGCGCGCCGGCACTCGCCCCAGCCTTTCCGCAAGTCCTTTGCGGTATTTGCCATGGCGGACCATCTGGAAGAGCCAGTACGGCAGGCTCACAAACATTCCCACGGCCAGCGCCACGCTGTAGAGCAAGCTGTAAAGGGAAGTGATCAAGTGCAGCTATTCTAAAATGAAAGCGCATCCAAGCGCTGAACCGCAAGATTTGCCCCGTGAACCTCTGTGTCCCCTGTGGTAAAGGTTTATAAACTCCGTCCGCGAAACACAATCGCGTTACCCTTCTATAATTGGACTCATGCAGCCAGTGTTGAAGTTGCGCCTTTCTCGCGCCCTTATCGTCGCATGCGTCTTCGCGATCTTCGCGGTTTGTCTGGCTGCCAAAGACTTCGTAAAGCCCGTTGCCCATCCCGCCAAAACCTATCCCGCCCACGACGATCACACCGCCGACAAAGTCGCCATCGCCGCCGATCCCTACGATGCTTCCGACAAGGCAAAAATATTCTCCGTGAACTTCCACGAACACGGCTTCCTCCCCATCTTCTTCATCGTCACCAATGACGGCGACCAGCCCATCTCCCTTGCCAACATGCAAGTTACACTCACCACGGCCGGCCGCGCCAAACTCACGCCCACCGTGCCCGAAGACATCTTCCGCCGCCTCTCCAATCCTCACGAAACTACACCCATTCCCATTCCTATCCCGCAGAAGAAAGTAAAGGGCGGGCTGAGCCAGAAAGAACGGGACGAAATCGAAACTTCGCAATTCGTCGCCAAAGCGGTCGAACCCCACACCACGCAGTCCGGATTCTTCTTCTTCGACGTTGAAGACGTCAACTCGCCCCTGGAAGACGCACACCTCTACGTCACCGGGGTCAACGACGCCAAAGGAACGGAGCTGATGTACTTCGAAATTGCGATGGAGAAGTAACTGAGATCTCGACCGCGCTCGGAACAGGGCGGCAAATTGGCTTAATGTTCCGACGGGAACATTCAAAAATGGCGAAAATCAGCGGCGTAAGTTGTTGATTCTTCGCCGCGAGATTTTGGCGGGTCAATGGGATCAAGAGGTTAGGCCGGGAAGGAATGTCTACTTTCCAGGGCGTCGTAGGACCACGAAAGTAGACTTGACGGGCGCGCTTGGCGGGTTAAGTACTTTCGACGGTTTCCTCGACGAGACGAAATTGAGACTTCACAATTCGCCGCCAAAACCGTCGAGACTCCACACCACGCAGTCCGGATTTTTCTTCTTCGACATCGAAGACGTCAATACGCCCCTGGAAGGCGCACACCTCTAGGTCACCGGTGTCAACGACGCCAAAGGCACCGAGCTGATGTACTTCGAAATTGCCACAGGGAAGTAGCTGCACAACCTCAGGGGAGAGAATCCGGCCCAGGAGGTATTCCATTTCTCACATTTACCACCCGCGATGATTCGCTAAGTTGTTGTGATGGAACAACTTACTTTCCACAGAAATTGAAACTTGTGAACCTGTCCGCTTGTACATATATATAAGTCAGAAGACAAAAATGGCGACAGCAGCAGGGCGCGCACAAGGCTTAGGTAAGAGCAGCGACGGCGGCCATAGGGCAAAGCTGTCGCTTGTGCCACTAAGGACGGAAGGTACTCCCGTCGTCCCAGAAGTTAGCAGCGAGAAACCGCCGGACAGCCCTAGAGTGCAGCTGCCGGACGAATGCGGGTTAGTCCGATCCTACCTGCCGCTTGTCAAGGCAATCGCCCGAAAGTTCTATGCGAAAAACAAAGACTTTGTCGACCTCGACGACCTGATAGGAGCTGGAAGTGAGGGCTTGGTCGTGGCTGCGAGACATTTTGACCCAGCGCTTGGCTGTCGGTTCGCCACGTATGCATCCTGGTGGATTCGCAACAGAATATCTAGGCAGATCCGCGACGACCGATGGGTTATGCGCATTCCCGACCGCACATATAGAAAGTTGCTGAAGCTGTGGAAGGTGACCGCAATTCTGAGAGACCAGACCAGACGGGATCCCACAGCCCGGGAAGTTGCCCTAGCCATGGATGAGCCTCTGTGATCGATAGAGATGTTGATCGCGTGGTCTGGCCAAGAGGCCGTATCCCTCGACATGCCGGTCGGCACAAGCGGCACGTCAACCCTTGGAGACTTTTTGACGACTGATGGTCGCCTCGGCAGTTCAAGCCCTGGTATCGCTCAACTTGAAGCAAAAGAACTGAACCTGGCAATCAGAAATGCATTGCAAAAACTGAACCGGACCGAGCGCATAGTGCTCGGCCAGCGCTTCGGTCTGGCTGGCGACGATGAGGCAGAAAAGATGGTGAAGGAGAAGGACTGGGCACGGCAAGAGCGCACAGCCTTTGGGGAGGGGTTGCTGCTTAAGCAGGTGGGCGACCTCTTCCACTTATCCGACGAACGAATCCGGCAGCTCGAGGTCAAGGCGATAAGGAAGCTTCGACATCCGAAGGTCTCCCGGACGCTGCGCCCATTCGTTCGCGGGCGTGATTAGTCAAAGACCAAGGGAGGAACGCATGTTGTGGGACCTGGATATCTTTCAATGGCAGGTAATCAAGTTCGGTGGTCTTGTTGTGGTCTCGCTCATTGTGCTCATCCACATTGTTAGACTGGTTAAAGAAGTTATCTCGGAAGTTCGAAAGCCACTTCCTTGACTGCTAGAAGGGACGGCCCGGCCTTTCACGACCTCAGTGATTTCTTCGGTCGGGGGTTGTAGAGGCATGTCCGCTCGATCGGCATCACTTGCTCGCCAGCAAGACCTCGGGGCATTTCTCGGCCACCTGCTTAAGGTCATCGAAAATCCGGACATTCTTCGTTGCTCCCTTGCCTCTCATTGAATGCTGGCCACGAGCCACTCCCCACTGACCACTGCCTTATAATCACGCCATGTCAATCGCGCCTTCTTCCATCGCCACTTACACTGCTTACGAGCCAGTCATCGGCCTCGAAGTGCACGTTCAGCTGCTGACGGCGTCGAAGATTTTCTGCTCCTGNNGGAGCGTTGCCGGTGCTGAACCGGAAGGCGGTCGAGTTTGCCACGCTGGCTGCGATGGCGCTGAACTGCCGCATCAACGAAACGTCGATCTTCGCGCGCAAGAATTATTTCTATCCCGACCTGCCCAAGGGCTACCAGATTTCGCAATACGACAAGCCGCTGGCCGAGCATGGATATATCGAAGTACAAGCCCCAGAGCCTTTAACCGCAAAGTTCGCGAAGGAAGGCCGCGAAGGACGCAAAGGAGAAGAGGAACGTACGGTTAGCAAGAAAATCGGCATCACCCGCGTGCACCTCGAAGAAGACGCCGGCAAGAGCCTGCACGAAGGTTTTCCCGACTCCGACGAAAAGACCGCGATCGACCTCAACCGCACTGGCGTGCCGCTGATCGAGATCGTCAGCGAACCCGACATCGCTACTCCCGACGAAGCCTACGAATATCTGACGCGCCTCAAAGAAATCATCCTCTATACCGGCGTCAGCGATTGCAACATGGAGGAGGGTTCGCTGCGCTGCGACGCCAACGTCAGCATACGTCCGCGCGGCCAGAAGGAACTGGGCACGAAAGCCGAAATCAAAAACGTGAACTCGTTCCGCTTCATCCGCGAGGCGCTCGTCTACGAGATCGCGCGCCAGGTAGAAGTGGTTGAGTCTGGCGGCACGATCACGCAGGAAACCCGCCTCTACAATTCGCACGAGGGTAAGACCTACAGCATGCGCTCGAAAGAGCAGGCGCACGATTACCGCTATTTTCCCGAGCCCGATCTGCTGCCGCTCGTGGTGGATGAGAAGTGGAAAGCCGAGATCGCGAAGACCTTACCTGAGTTGCCCGCTGCGCGCCGTGCGCGCCTGGTGAAGGAGTACGGCATCACCGAATACGACGCGCAGGTGCTGACCGTTTCGAAGTCGCTCGCCGATCAGTTCGAAGCGGCGGCGAAGACCGCGAAGAATCCCAAGCGAGTGGCGAACCTGGTGCAGGGTGAACTGATGGGTCGCCTTAAAGCCCGGGGGGCGGAGATCGAGCAATCTCCGATCTCGATGCAGGGAGTCGCCGCCTCCGCCGACTTGGTCGAAAGCGGCGCCATCTCCGGCAAGATGCTCAAGGACCTCTACGATCTCTGCTTTGAACGCAACCAGGATTTCCCCGAAGTCTACGACGAAGAGGGACGCCCGCAGCAGTCCACCGACACCTCTGCGCTGGAAAAGATCATCGACGAAATCATCGCCGCGAATCCCAGGCAGCTCGAACAATACCGCGCCGGCAAAAAGACAATGATCGGGTTTTTCGTCGGCCAGGTAATGAAGGCGTCCAAAGGGCAAGCGAATCCAAAGCTGGTGAATGAGTTGCTGACCAAGAGGCTGGAGTGAACGTACGTGAAATGAATGTGTAGGACCGGGTCTCTGACCCGGTCAGGCCCGCAGGGCCGATGTCGTATGCCGAACGGAGAAAGATTCAACCTCCACGCCGCGGTCGTCATGCCCGATCACGTTCACTTGATCTACTCGCCTCTGCGTAGGGACGACGGTTGGAGCTATAGTCTTCCCGAGATCATGAAGGCCATCAAAGGGCCAGCCGCGTGGCGAATCAATCACATGTCAAGCGCACAGGTCCGGTCTGGCAAGAGGAGTTCTTCGATCATGTTCTGCGATCGAATGAGAGTTTGATGGAAAAGGTGGACTATATCTGCAAGAATCCACTGCGAGCAGGGCTGGTTCGCTCCGAGAGTGATTATCGCTGGCTATGGAAGGGAGAAGTACCCATCCTGTGAAAGAGGAGAATCAAGCGGCCTTCGGCCGCTGACCGGGTCGAAGACCCGGTCCTACACAATTGGTCCTACGCAGTTACCTAAGTACCATCTCGGCTTGTGACTTCCGCAATCTAATTTCCGGGCCCAGCACTCGATACCATGATGCCGGGCCTGTCTGTTCCGGGCTGACGGTTCGTGAGCTCTCATGAAAATCAAACTGGACCGCATCATCAGCGTTGCAACTCTCTTAGCCGCGGTCGTAGCCATTACCCTGGTGTTGAAGAAGCCTGCGCCCGTGGCACAGCAGCCACAGGCAGCGGCGGGATTTGCGGCCAATTCCCCATCGTCCAACACCCAGCCAATTAGCCAGAAAAGTGACCAGTTCGAGCCGGCCGCGCAGCCGGTGCAGTCCATGCAACCATCACAGCCCAGCGGCGGATACTTCGCAGCGCCTCAGGCCGCTCAGAATTCGCTCGCACCACCAAGCCCAAAAACTGAAGCGCACTCCAGTTCTGACGGAATAGGCTCTGCCATCAGCCAAATCCTGAGCGCGAGCGCGGGCGGAGCCGCAGCCTTGACTCCGGACTCCGATGCGGGCAGCGGAGCGCCGAATATCAAAGATCAGAAAGTCGACTATGACGGAGATACCGTTCACGGGCATTTTCTGACAGAGATTGCGGGCAAAGACGTCTGGGTCACAATTTCAGGGCACATGGGGCAGAAGGATGGGTATGCCACGTTCGAACCCACCGAGTTCAAGGTTGGAGACATGGACGTGCCGGTGTCGCTGGTGAATCCTGCGCTGCAGAGGAAACTCGCCGAGGAACGAGATCGCCTCAAGCTTTCTGACCCGGCGGGCGCGAAGTAGAAAAGCCATCGAACTAGCGTTGTCGTTAATCTTGTTGAGTCGCAGTGAGCGCCGGCAGCATATTTGCCTCAGCCACTTTCGCATACCAGCGGCCTGATGCCTTGAGGGTTCGTTGCTGCGTTTTGAAATCGACGTAGGCCAGGCCGAAGCGCTGGCTGAAACCTTCCGCCCACTCGAAGTTATCCATCAAACTCCACGCATGATAGCCGCGAACGTCGGCACCATCGGCGATGGCCTGCGCGAGGGCTTGCAGATATTGCCAGTGATAGGCGATGCGGCGCGGGTCGCGAATCGCACCATTCGCGTCCGGGCCGTCGTTGTAGGCACATCCGCTCTCGGTAATTTCAATCACCGGACGGTTGAAATCGCGAGTGATGTGCGTGACCATGTCATACAGCGCCTGCGGCCAAATCTCCCATCCAAAGTCGGTCTTCGGACCTTGCTCGCCGCCAACCATTTTTGCCGGGAACAACCACTGCTGCGCGTGTGAGAGCCG
Organism: Acidobacteriaceae bacterium; assembly: GCA_003131635.1. GTDB lineage: Bacteria > Acidobacteriota > Terriglobia > Terriglobales > Acidobacteriaceae > Sulfotelmatobacter. Next base: position 17,623 of record PKVZ01000052.1, on the reverse strand, counting down.
CTCCAGGGCCGAGGGCGCGGACACGATCGCGCGGTAGTAGAGATTGACGCCGATAAAATCGAGCGGCGCCTTCATCTTTTCCAGATCGCCGGACTTGATCCCCATGGCAGTTTCCGGAAGAAACGCCAGCGCCTCTGGGTAGCGGCCGTTGAGCGCGGGTTCCAGGAACCACAAGTTGGTCATGGCATGAGCCCGCTCGGTTGCCAGTGTGTCTTCCTCAGAGTTCGTCGCCGGCTCGCACGAGGACATACTGAATGCAGTTCCAACCCGCGCCGAGGGGCGCGTTGCCTTCAATGCTCGAAAACCGGCACCCTGAGCCAGGTTCACGGTGTGGGAGGCGCGCAGAAAGTCGAGGAGGCTTTTGCGCCCGGGAGCGTGTGTGCCCTCGAGATGCCCCAAATCGACAAATGCGGAGGGTTCGTTGAACAGCATCCAGTCGGAAACGCGATCACCCCAGGCGCGCGATGCAAGCTCCACGTAATCGGCAAAGCGAGAGGATGTATCGCGATTGGTCCAGCCTCCAGCATCTTCCAAAACCTGTGGCAAGTCCCAGTGGTAGAGCGTAACAAACGGGCGGATTTCGGCTTCCAGCAAGGCATCGACGAGGCGACTGTAATAATCGATGCCTTTCGAATTCGCGAGGCCTGACCCAGAGGGCTGAATGCGCGGCCAGGAAATGGAGAAGCGGTAGCTGTTCAAATTCATTGCCCGCATGAGCGCAATGTCTTCGTGCCAGCGATGATAGGAATCGCAGGCTACGTCACCCGTGTCGCCGTTCTTGATTCTGCCTGGAGTGTGCGCGAAGCGGTCCCAGATCGATTCGCCCTTGCCGTCTTCTTTCCACGCGCCTTCGATCTGATACGCGGCAGTTGCCGTGCCCCAGAAGAAATTCCTGGGGAATTTAATCTCGGAGGAAGTATCGAACTGGATGCTGTGGGATCTGGCAGGCGGAACGGAGTTCGCCGCGGGCGCCGCATTCGAGGACACGCTGCACCCAGAAAACACGCCGGCCGGCAGCGCTGCGGCTACGCTTGCGGTGAGAGCGGATCGCGCAAATTCGCGGCGGGTCAGACGCAAAGTAGAATCAGGCTCCTGAGGAATATGTGGTTGCGATCTATCAATTGTGCTTGATCAACTTTCCGGTCTTCTGCCCGGTGAGTGAGCTGTACAGAGTCTCCAGGAATATGTTTTCGCTGACGAACTCTCCGGAATACTTCTTCCAGGGATCCAGCAGCTTCGCCTGCTTCATCTGGTCCAGCGTCTTGCCGTCTTGCAGCGCCTTCTGCACCGCGTCGCGGGTTTCCTTCAGCATGCCGAGATAGGCCCGCACATCGTCGAGGCTCGACACCGGGCCATGCCCTGGAATCACCTTAACATCCGGCGGCAGTTGTGAGATTACTTGTTGCACCGCGGCGATCATGCCATTGATGCTGCCGCCGCTCTCCACGTCGATGAAAGGAAAACCGTAAGTGACGAAGTCGTCGCCCATGTGGACGACGTTCGACTTGGGAAAGAAGATGATCGAGTCGCCGTCGGTGTGTCCGGCGGGAAAATAGAGGGCGCGAATGTCTTCGCCGTTCAGGTGCACCGTAACGTCGTGATCGAAGGTGATGATGGGCAAGGCGTCGTGAGGCGCGGGCTTCATGTCCATGTGTATGGAACCGCCATTGCCGCCGCCTCCGCCGCTCTCCAGGCGTTTGCGAACGTTATCCTGCGCGATGATGGGCGCTTGCTTCTGGAAGTATTCATTGCCGCCGGTGTGATCGGGATGGTAGTGCGTGTTGATGATGAAACGCACGGGTTTGTCGGTGATGCCCTTCAGCGCGGCCTGGATTTTGTCGGCCAAAGGGGCGTATTGGTCGTCGACGATCACGATGCCGTCGTCACCCACCAATGCGCCAATGTTCCCGCCCGCGCCCATCAGCATGTAGACATTGCCTGCCACTTTCGAGACTTTCATCTGAACTTTGCTGAAATCCTGGTCCTGGGCGACCGCGGCGCTGCTGGCGAAAATACAAGCGGCAAGAAGAATCCAGACTCTGCGCATGATTGTCCTCGATTTCGTTTTGACCACGGGCTGACATTCTAAACCGGAAGGAGGATGTTATGCAGCCAGGCGCAAGCGGAGAGCTTGTGCTTCTATGAAAAACGAACCGAAGCTATGGTGGAGGGATCTGGACGAAGGTCAAGAGCGTGGCTCCGATTGCAGGAAACGGCGAACCTGACACAGGAGTAAGCGCGCCGCTGGGGAAATCGATGCCGAAGGCCTGGATTCCNNCGTCAGCACGCCGTTGCTGGAATCGATGCTGTAGCCCGAAATGGTTCCGTCTGAAGAGTTGATCGCGTAGAGGAAGTTGCCGCCGGCCGAGACCACCGCAGTGGGCGCTGTTCCCGCTGGGAAAGGTGAATTGGGCACGGGAGTGAGTGCGCCGGTGAATGCGCCGGCAACGCTCACGATGGAAAACGCGGCGATCTGGTTGGTTTGCGTGAGAGCCGCGTAGATGTAGGAGCCGGTATCGACAATGCCTGCGGGCAGGCTGTCAGCAACAGTTTGCCCCGGAATGGTAAACGGTGAATCAGGTACTGCGGCCAGCGCTCCCGCGGAATCAGCGGTGAAGGCGAAGATACCGCCCGGGGGATCGTCGTCCGCAGCGTAGAGAAAGTTGCCCGAAGGATCCACCACGATGGAGAAACCGGCCTCCGGAACAAAGGGAGGTCCTGAAAGCGCGGTAGGCACTCCGGTTGCGCTTATGGTGAACATGTCGACCGTGCCGGAGTCGGCGGCGTAAAGCAGATTACTCCCGGGGGACGAGCCCAGATTCCCCGGTGGCGCGACCAGAACGCCCGGAACGCTGAGAGTTCCGGTCGAGAAGGGAGATCCCGCGAGGGCTGTGAGCGCACCGGTGGTCTGGTTGATGGAGAAGCCATCGATTTGAGCGTTGTGGGTGTCGGAGGCGTACAGGAACTGGTTGCTCACGGAGGTGAGGCCGAGGCTTATGGAAGGCCCGGGCACGGAGCCAATCGCGGTAAGCGCGCTGTTGTTTTGGGGATCAATGCTGAACGCCAGAATCTGGCCGCCGATGCTGGTGGCATAGAGGAATTCGGGACCAGGTTGGACGGGGCAGGCGGCTGTTCCCGAGCCGCACGTGCACGTACCAGTGCTGCCGGTACTGCTGGGGAGGGCGCAGATAACCGGTGCCGAACTGGTGCTGCAGGAGACCAGAACTAAGGATAGTGCAACCGCGGCGAAGAGTTTTACGAGAGTGGGTAGCGCGTTGGTCGGCATTAGGGTTTCCGATGAGTGCATGCTAAATGGCAGAGGGACGCCCGAGATTGCCCGGTGGAACACTTTCTAGAGTGTCACAACCCCCGATTACCTGGAAAGTTTCGCACGACGGACGACCGGACGACCGGACCACCGGACCACGCAGACGAAAATCAATGCCAGTTGCTTAGCAACTTCTCCAGGATGTCGGCGGCGGCACCGAGTTGAACCAATTCGCTTGCGGTCAGGCTGCCGAGATGGGCCGCAAGATACTCGATGCGGCGCTGGCGTCCTTGCTGGAGAAGCCGCGTGCCTTTGGCCGTGGGACGAATATGCATGCGGCGTTTATCCCCCGGATCGCGGGTGATTTCAATCAGCCGGCTGCGCTCGAGCCCGGTGACGATGCGGCTCATGGTGGGCGGTTTGACCTGCTCGGCGGCGGCCAGTTCGCCAAGCGTTTTAGGGCCGGCAAAGACGAGGACTGAAAGCGCGGAGAGTTGCGCGGGGCCGATGCCGGAGGCTTCGTCCTGCTTGCGCACGCGACGCAGCAGGTGGATGGCGGCGGAATGAAGCCGGTCGGCGGCCGCGATGGTTTCGGCTCGCGGCGCGATATTTTCTGCCTTGACTTTTGTCATCGAATATAGTTAGCTATGCTAACTAATATAATCTTGGAGGTCAAGACATGAGTACAACTGTCGCTGGAATCGGAATTACGCGCCTTGGCCAAATCGCCATCAATGCAAAAGACGTGGAGCGTGCGGCGGCTTTTTATCAGGATGTGCTGGGGCTGAAGCTGCTGTTCAAAGCTCCGCCTGGGTTGGCGTTCTTCGACTGCGGCGGGGTGCGGCTGATGCTGGACCGGGCGGAGAAGCCAGAGTTCGACCATCCCAGCTCAGTTCTATATTTTTCGGTTCCCGATATTCACGCGGCCTACGGCAAGCTGAAAGAGAGCGGAGTGCCTTTTGAGGACGAACCGCACATGATTGCAAAAATGCCGACGCACGATCTGTGGATGACGTTCTTCCGGGATTCTGAAGGCAATTTGCTGGCGCTGATGAGCGAAGTGGCGTGATGATCCGGTAGGCCGTCCGCACGTCGAGGCGATTTCGGTTGCCAATTGGCAGCTGCCGCCTGAGAATTATTGCGACAGGCGATTCCTTGAGGCAAACACCGCCAGCACTTTCCGCGTCGGGCTTCGGCAGTGCGTGGTTTGCGCTGTGCGTGGCGTTCGCGCTGCACATCTTTGACGAAGCGACGACGGGCTTCCTCGCCGTGTATAACCCAACCGTGGCCACTTTGCGCCAGCGCTGGGGCTGGTTTCCGATGCCTACGTTTGAGTTTCGGGACTGGCTGGTGATGCTGATCGTGGGTTGCGGACTGCTGTTCTGCCTGACTCCGGTGGCGGCGCGTGGAATGCCCGGATTGCGGCCGCTGGCGTGGATTTATGCCGTCATCATGTTTTTAAACGGACTGGGGCATACTCTGTTCTCGATCCTGGGACACACGGTGGCTTCGGTGACGTTTCCGCGTCCGGCACCGGGGTTTTATTCTTCTCCGTTCCTGTTCGCGGCTTCGCTGTGGCTGATGGTCCGGCTGCGGCGCACGGCGCGCGTGGATTTCCAATTGCCAACCGGCGATTGAACCGGATCATCGATGATGGGGTGCGCTGCACTGGCCGACCATATCGTCGATGATCGCTTGTAGTCCTGACTCATTGTCTAACTTGGGAACGGTTCCTTGTTCCACTCCCTCTGTGCTTTGGCAGGCATCCACGCGGTACACGCTTTTGGAAGTAGTGACATTCTCATAGAAGAGTTGTCCCTGGGCCGCGGAATTGTTCTGACACCAGGATGCGTTGCAGCCGGGAGGCTTGCTGCACAGCCAGCCCGAAATCGATGTTTTGGGGTAAGTGAAGGTCGAGTCGGATGGATTGCCGTCCGCAATGCTCATGTTCTTCCAAGCCGAGTATTGGGTTTGCGAGATTCCATTGCCGGCGGCACAGGCGTTCTGGCCAGATGCACCGGTCCAGGTAGAGATTGAAGTCTCGTTGCCGTCGACGTAGATCGGGGAATCGGGCCACGAGCCTTCTTTCCCAGTCAGACAGTCGTTGCCGGGGCAGACGGTGATTGAACTCGAGTTGGGATTGCAGCCCATGGATACGTCGCTCAGGACCGGTCCAGACTCCAGTTCAACATGGTTAAGATACTGGGAAGCTCCGTATTCGGCGAGCGAGTAGGCGACGGCTGCCGATCCGGCGCTTGCGCCCTGGGCGCACATTCCTCCGCCGCTGTAGACATTCTTCTGATTGAGCAGCCAATCCATGAGGGTTGCCGGACGGCATGCGGCGCTTTTCAGGCTGGAGCCGGTCCCATTTCCTGTTTCTTCCCAAGGGGTTTCCCAAATCACCTGCACGGATTGAAAATCATGAGCAGGAGGGCCGTAGGCCTGCACATATTGTGTGAAGCCGACGGTAGTTCCATCGCCGCTGTTGAAAAATACGACGGTTCCGTCCTTGCCGCCGGCATTCACCACGCCGTAGGTGAAACCGATGTCCAATGTGTCAGGGCAACTCACCGTGCTGGCATAGCAGAGGGTTCCAAAGTCATAGCCGTCCGGGCAGGTAACCGATTTCACGGGCTGGTTTACCTTCCCGAGGGGCAGTGGGTTCGATTGGGCATAAGCCGAAGCGGAACCGAGAATTATCGCGAGGCAAATGGCTGCAAGAGCGGCGAGCGCCGAGTTCTTCATAGTGAAAGATCCTTATTCTGAATGACTTCTGAATGACCGCAGGCGCGCCTGTTCAAAAATCGGGGAAAAGCCCAAGCCTGCCCAGTGGTTTCAGGAACAGCGCGTCAGGTTTGCTCAGGTGCTTCCAGCCTATAAAATCGAGGGCTCAGGGGGAACGTCTGGAAGGTACATCCCTGACTTTGACAGATAAGGGCCGCCCGATACGGGACGCGGCACTCGCGGGGCTGCTATCATCTTTTGCGGAGCCGTTTTGGAGCGGCAGTATGAGTATGGAAGACGAAGAACTCGAAGAAGACGAAGAACTCGAAGAAGAGATTCCTTATATTTCCGGATCAGGAGAAGGACTTATGGAAGAAGGGCCGACTTTGCATGGGAGCGCGCGCCGTGACGAGGACATCGCGCTCGATCTGATGAAATTTGTGGCAATGACTACGGGGTATGGGCGAACCACGTCGTCTGGCGTGGGGTTTCAGGGCACGGGCTCGGCGTCGAAGCCCGACGAATACGCGGCGCAGTTGCTCGAGCTATATGGAAAGTGCAAGGCAGCGGTGGGGGGGAAGAAGTAGCGGGTGTTTGTTGCCGCTCCTGCGATGGTTGCGACAGAGGGTCACAGGTAGCCGTAGGATCTCTGTTCGAATCTCGGCAAGAAAAGACCGCGGCTCGGAGCCGCGGTCTTAGCTCTGCCAGTATTTCTAGCGACGGCCTTTCTTCTTTGCGGTCTTCTTCTTTGCAGTCTTCTTCGGCGCTTTTTTCGCGGGTTTCTTTGGTGCGGGCTTTTTCGCGGCTTTTTTCTTTGCCGGTTTTGGAGGCGCTTTTTTCTTAGCAGGAGGCGCCTTCTTGGCCGGTGCCGGGGCCTTCTTCGGGGCGGCCGGCTTTTTCGGGCCTCCGCCGCCGCCGGCGGGCGCAGGGGGCTTGGGTGCGGGTGGTGGCGGAGTAGCGGGAGTGGCGGGCTCGCTCATATCGGACTCGGGCACGCCGGCTTCTTCTTCCTCCTCCTCTTCTTCTTCGAAATCTTCTTCGAGCGACTCGCTATAAGCGCCGCTGTCGCCGAACTCTTCTTCTTCATCACGTCCGTAGAGTGTGGGATCGTAGAAACTCATTGCTCCTCCTGATCTTATTTTGGCCTCCTGGCGCAAGACAACGCGCTAGGCTGCCGGATACGGAAATTTAAAAGGCCATCTGAAAGCTGTGCTGGAACGGCGCGCGATTATAGCACGACGTTTGGCGCAGGCTGCAAGGACCGGGATCACATTCAGCCCGCATAATCCTGTTATCACACAGAGCGGAGGAATGGAAGAAGATTCGACAGCGGCGGCGAAAGAAGTTGAGCCATGGACTGGAGATGGCCGGTGTTTCCCGGCTGAGTCTGGGAACCGCCGAGTCTGGGAAAAGAAAAGCGGGGAGAACGCGCGTCAATATTTAGCGGGCTGGTTCTACGACGAGAATCATACCCGGCCGCAGAGTGGCAACGTTCTGATTGTTGCGTTTGAGGGCGGCGACTGTGGTTTTGTAGGTGGTGGCGATCGAATACAACGTTTCTCCGGTTTTCACCTTGTGGTGAAGCACGCTGGCCTGCTCTGAGGCGTCCTGGTCCGTGGATTTAGCCGATTTGGCGGTGGCCGCAGGCACCGCCTTGGCGGAATGCCGGGCCGGCTTGCCAGACGCGACCGAGGCCAGTTCACCGCTAGGGGTGACCGGCAGGTGCAGCGCGAGCACGGTTCGTCCGTGCAGGCTGTCGCCGCGCAAGCCATTCCAGCGGCGGAGCATCTGCGGGGAAACGCCGAAGTTCTCGGCTACGGTTTGCACCGTGTCTCCCTTGCGAACTTTGTAGCGTGTGATCCGGCGAGCATAGGTGGCCGCATCGCTGACGTGCTTGCTGGGCACAACTGGAATAATCAGCTTGGCGTCGGTGGGAAGCTGTGGGCCATCGAGATGATTCGCTTCGGAAATCGATTTGACTGTGGTGCGGTAGGTGCGCGCCAGGGAAGCCAGGGTGTCGCCGGAATGCACTGTGGGATAACGCCACCACAGGCGCATGCTGGACGGTATGGCAGCAACGGCCGTCTGATATTGCTGTTTCTTCCCCGCGGGTAAATGGAGTTCGAACGATCCTTCCTTGGGAGTGCTTAACCGGAGAAGGCTGGGATTCAATTGCTGCAGCTGGGCCGGAGTCGCATCCACACAGTCGGCAACCAGGCGCAGATCAACGGGGTAGTTGATAGTTAGCGAGTCAAAGGGAATAGGCTCGTCCATTGATACATCGTCGAAACCGTAGTTCGACAGATTCTTGGTCATAATGGTGACGGCCAAGATGATGGGAACGTAATTGCGGGTTTCCTTGGGCAGAACGTTGCGGCGGTAGAGCTCCCAGAAGTCGGCATAGCCCGTACGCCGTACTGCAGCCTGTACTGTGCCCGGACCGGAGTTGTAGGCGGCCATGGCCAGATACCAGTCGCCGAACTGGGCATATAAGTCTTTGAGATGGCGGGCAGCGGCGCGAGTGGATTTTTCGGGATCCTGGCGATCATCGACCCACATGCTGCGCTGCAGGCCGTAACCGTGGGCCCGGCTTCCCATGAATTGCCAGATGCCGCGGGCTCCGGCACGAGACACCGCTAGCGGCTGAAATCCTGATTCGGCCTGCGCCAGATAGATTAAATCCTGGGGAACGCCTTCCTGCTTAAGGATCCGAACCATCATGTCGTGGTAGCGGCCGGAGCGGGCGAAGGCGCGCTCGAAGGTTCCGCGTCCGCGGTTGGAAAAGTAGCTGATATAGCCGGCAACCTGATCCGTCATCATGAGCGGTAGGTCGGAGTGGGTTGATTTGATCTCGGCCTGAGCCTTGGCCCTTACGTTCGGATCGGCTGAAGGCGTGATGCCGTTGGTTTCGTCGATGGGCGCCGGTTCTGATTTCTGTGCGTCGGAGTCCAAGGCTAAGTCGCCAAGATTCAGGTCGTTGACTCCGTCCGTAATCCGCTCAAACTCCTTTTCCAGCCGATCATCGGAGCGAATGTCGAGATTGCTTTCCAGTAACGCATTGAAGGCGTTATCGAAGTTCTGTTTGGCGGCGTCGCTGTGGCCTGCCTGGTAGTCCGCCAATCCAGCCTGATACTTCTTTTCCACGCTGGCAACCAAGTCTCCAACCGCATCGGAAGCGGGGGCTGGAGATTCGGAATTGGCCTGGGCTACGGGCTGAGTCTGCAACTCGTTCTGAGTTCCTGGCGCCGACGTGGCGGGCTGAGTTGGTTGAGCTGCGGGAGCGACCGCTTTGGCCGTCAGCGGCGGCGGCGTTCCCGTTGGCGCCACGGCGACCGGTTTCTGTGCCGTTTGGCAGGAGGAGCCAACCAGGGCCAGCATAGCGAGTACCGCGATCCGCATTTGGAGTTTTGCAACTCGCATATTTCTGTGAGAGATACGGATTGCTCCCTGGTGGTATAGTCCGGTGAATTCTACCAAAATCGTATCCTGCAGTCGCCCTCGGGTCAACGCCGAAAAGGTACCGTGCCCATTACTTTCGGCACCGGGGCTGGTGTTACCGTTTTGCTCGATACCCTCAATAATCAGACGACAGAAGGCCGGCAAAGGTTTGAAGGGATCAACCGAAACCCATGGTCGATTTCCCCATCTCTCCCCGTCGAATGAGGGCGGGTCAGATGCGCCAGTAGTCCGGGCGCCAGGTCTGGATTGCCTTCTTGATGTCCGCCCGGGAAAGTTTTTCATGGAGCGCCCGTTCAGCCAGTTTGGGAACTTCCGCATCGGAGGCGAAACGGAGGGCGATCAGTTGTCCTTCGCTCAACTCCGGGATGCGGGAGCGCAGCGGCTCAGAGCATAGAGTACTCAGCCGCAGCCGCTCTTCCAGGCGGATCACGCGGTCCTGCACTTTGAGCGCATAAATACGGATTCTTAGAACCGCGATGAGCGCGGCCACGGAAATCACGAAGAATGACCCCGAGTGGAAGCTGGGGTGCCGAAGGAAGTGGATGGTGCCACCGATGGCGGAGAGTGCGAAGACTGGCAACACGACAAAGTGAAACAGCGGATCAAGCTTGGTATGGTTCGCCAGCGTTTGGGGCATTTTTTCGGCCATGACGAAGGGCTCCTTGCAACGGACGTGCCAGTGTAGCAGAGGTAGTTCTCAGTTGCCGTTCTCAGTATTTTGAAACCACGGGTCGATTTTCTGTCAGCTGAGAACCGAGAACTGAGAACTGAGAACTGAAAACTGAAAACTGAAAACTGAAAACCCGAACAGTAGCGCTTGGGAGCCCGAATCTTTTGTTCTCAGGATAGAATCGAAGGCAATTATGGAAGCGATCCAAGTCAAACAAGTGGGCGGACCGGAAGCGATGGAACTGGTGGAGTTACCGGTCCCGCAGCCGAAGGCCAATGAGGCAGTCGTAAAGTTGGCGGCGTCAGGGGTTAACTTTATCGACGTTTACTTCCGTGAAGGACGCTACAAGTCGCCACTGCCCTTTGTGCCCGGGCAGGAAGGCGCCGGGGTGGTGACCGAGGTTGGTGCGGACACGACGTCGGTCAAAGTGGGAGATCGCGTGGCCTGGACGGGGCTGCTGGGGGCGTATGCCGAATATGCTGCCGTGCCAGCGGATCGCCTGGTGCCGATTCCGCAGCGCGTGAGCGAACAGCAAGCTGCTGCCGTCATGCTGCAGGGGATGACGGCCCATTATCTCTCGCACGATACTTATCCCCTTAAGCAGGGCGAGACGGCGCTGGTTCACGCCGCCGCCGGGGGCGTGGGACTTCTCCTGGTGCAGATGGCGCACAACATCGGGGCTCGCGTGATCGCGACGGTTTCGACCGAGGAAAAGGCGAAACTCGCCCGCGCGGCGGGCGCGCATGAGGTGATCCTGTACACGCAAGCCGATTTCGAAGCGGAAACCAAGCGGCTAACCGGCGGCAAGGGAGTGGATGTAGTCTACGACTCGGTGGGCAAGACAACCTTCGAGAAGGGACTGAACATTCTGCGGCCACGAGGAATGATGGTGCTGTTCGGGGGCTCGAGCGGGGCGGTGCCGCCCTTCGATCTGGTAGCGCTATCGCAGAAGGGATCGCTTTACGTGACGCGGCCCACGCTAGTGAACTATATCGCCACTCGCGATGAGTTGGTGGCGCGGTCGAGCGCGGTGTTTGGCATGATGGCGACAGGGAAGCTTCAGTTGCGCATCGAGCATACATACCCGTTAGCCAAAGCGCAGCAGGCGCATCGTGATTTAGAGGGAAGAAAAACAACTGGGAAGCTGCTACTGGTTCCCTAAGTCGGAAGCGTCAGGCCTACAAGCAAAACTAATTGTTATCCGGAGTGCAGCGAGAAGCCTGCCATTCCACTTCGCACTACGAGGAACAACCGTGAAAGCAATCCGCGTGCAACGAACGGGGGGGCCGGAGGTAATGGAACTCGTGGAGGTTCCGGTCCCGCAGCCCAAGCCTGCCGAAGCGGTGGTGAAAGTCGCAGTTGCGGGGGTGAACTCGATTGACGGCTATTTCCGCGATGGCAGGTACCGCACGCCGCTTCCGTTCATCCCTGGGCAGGAAGGTGCGGGAGTGGTTGCCGCAATAGGCGCGCAGACCAAAACGGTGAAGGTGGGCGACCGTGTGGCGTGGAGCGGAGTGCTCGGTTCGTACGCCGAGTTCGTGGTGTCCGCCGAAGAGCATCTTGTGCCCGTGCCAGCGGCGATCAGCGATGAACAGGCTGCTGCGTCGATGGTCCATGGCCTGACGGCTCACTATCTGGTGAACGACGCGCACAAGCTGAAGGCGGGCGAGACGGCGCTGGTGCACGCAGCGGCGGGCGGAGTCGGGCTGTTATTAGTGCAGATGGCACATGCGATCGACGCGCGGGTGATTGGCACCGCTTCGAGTGAGGAGAAGGCGCAACTGGCGCGCGAGGCCGGCGCGGATGAGGTGATTGTTTTCACCAAGCACGATTTTGAAGCCGAAGTGAAACGGCTGACGGACGGTAAAGGCGTCGAAGTGGTGTACGACGGAGTAGGCAAGGCGACTTTTGAGAAAAATCTGAACGTCATGCGCCTGCGCGGGATGCTCGTGCTCTACGGCATGTCGAGTGGGCCGGTACTGCCGGTGGATCCGGCGAAGCTGTCGGAGAAAGGGTCGCTCTACATGGCGCGCACCACTCTGGCGCATTTCACCGCCACGCGCGAGGAATTGCTGGCGCGCACCAGCGCGCTCTTCGGCATGATCGCGGAAGGAAAGCTCAAACTCCGGATTGCGAAGACGTATCCGCTGGCGGACGCCCCGCAGGCGCACATCGACCTGGAAGCTCGTAAGGTGGCGGGCAAGCTGCTGCTGATTCCGTAGGGAGCTGCGCTGTCAAATCAGACGGAGCGTTGGAAAATCCTGACGATAGCGGCTAGCATCGCGGGTCATCAGCCTGTCGGCCTGCAGCAGCGCGTGCGACGCGATTACGAAGTCCGCGGGTAAGCGCTTTGGCGAACCTCTGCCGGAGTTGCGACGGCGGATGGCGTAAGCTGAGAAGCCCGTTGCAGCGAATCGCCAGACATCTTCTCCGAGGTCGAAATCCACTGCGATATTCATCTCATCGAGCAACTTTTCGACGCGTTGCGGATTGCCCGTGGGAATAGCGGAGAGCTCGACGAAGACTGGTGCGCTTACCACTAGCGCTCCCTCTGCGCGAAGTTTTGACAACTGAGCGTCGATCGTGACTGCCAACGATCCTCCCGACCAGAATAGCGATAGGATGTTCGTGTCAATTGCCGTTCTCATTCGTAGTCTTTATCGCTTCGCATATCGTCAATCCAGGCTTTGATTCCTTCTTCCCCGCCGGGGAACGGGCCCAGGATTCCGATGAACTTCTCGAAGGGGTTGGCCTCTGAGCGGGCGGGCCTGATCACGGTGCGACCTTCCTCTGCCACAAACTCAACCCGGTCGCCGGGTTCCAAGCCGAGCCGTTTACGAATCTCTTGCGGAACGGTGACCTGTCCTTTGCTGCTAATTGTGCTGGTGGATCTCTTCATCTTTACCGTCATCCTTTACAGTAAAGATAGCAATCTTTACTCCGTAAGGTCAAGCAAATTTACAGTATTCATGTTCCTCACGGCAACCATGGCGGAGGTTGTTACACGCAATGGAAGGATCAACAGCCGAAAGGGCGAACCTATCGCTTTCTCGAGTAATGTTTCGCGTACGCCGGAACTTCCCGCGCAGGATCAAGGCGCGAATCGGCGATGGGCAGGCCCGCCTTCATCTCCAGCGGAAGAATCCCTGCCCAAGTCGGAAAGGAATAGTCTTCCTCGTCGTCGATCACGGGACCGGTGCGGACTTTGGCGGAGAATTCATCGATGGGCACGCGCAGCACAGACGTTGCCTTAAGCTCACGCTCGTTTGGCTGGCGGGACTCGGCCCAGCGTCCAGGAATGATGTGTTCGGAAAGAAGACGCAGGGCTTCGATTTTCTCGTCGGGATCATCCACCAGAGTTGCTGTTCCCAGCACCACTACGGAGCGGTAATTCATCGAGTGATTAAAAATAGAGCGGGCGAGCACGAGTCCGTCAAGCAAGGTGACGGTGATGCAGACCGGAACGCCCTCTTTCAGTTGCCGGAGCATGCGGCTGGCGGCGGAGCCGTGAATGTAAAGGCTGTCGTTCTTACGTCCGAAGGACGTCGGAATGACGAAAGGTTGGCCTTCGACGAGAAAGCCGACATGGCAGAGAAAACCCTCGTCAAGAATGCGATACGCGGCTTCACGATCATAAACCGCGCGATCGGCTTCGCGGACCAGACGGGTCCGTGGCGTGGGCGTGTAGGGCTGAGACATGGGAAACGAACTCCGGGCAAGCGCCAAGGATGGGTGAAGGGGAAGTGTAACACTGGCAAGGCGCGCTTCGGCCTTCCGGCAACGAGGTTCAGGTCAGGTTCAGGGAGAGACTCACCAGTTGAACTTCATCGCGAACTGGAACTGCCGGGGATCGTAAGCCGCAGTGGCTTGGCCGGCGTTGGTAAACAGAGGACTCACGGCGGCCACGTTGTACCGGTTCGCGATGTTAAACATGTCGGTGATCAAGTCCATCTTGAAGCGCTCGTTGAAATTGATGCGCCTGGAAATGCGCAAATCGTCGAACACGGTCCAAGGCTGGGTTCCAGCGTTGCGGCCCAGATTGCCGTCCAGCGATTGCACGGTCCCGTTGTAGTCCGCCGGGCAAGGCTCCTGGAAGACTCCGGTGGGAGAGTACTTCGAGCTCACCGCAGGATAGCCGAGCGCGGTACACGCGGGATTAACAAATGTGTTGGGCCTTCCCGTCAGCGTGGACAATTGCAGGTTGTCATCGTTGCCGGTAATGATGTTGAAGGGCCGCCCAGAGCCGAACTCAACGAGGGGAGCGACGGTCCAATTGCTGAAGAACCTGCCGCCAAAACCGTTGCCGCCGACCTTGCCCGATTGATAGACGCCGCTGAAGACGAAACGATGCCGCTGATCGAACAGCGAGGTTGAGCGGTCGGCGGCAGGAAAGTAGCTATCCTGCGGCGTGAGCGTGGCTTGCAGGTCCGTCGAGTCGTCAATCGCATGCGACCAGGTGTAAGAGGCGATAAATTCGTAGTGCCGGCTGAATCGTTTGCGCAGATTCGCGCTCAGGCCGTGATAAACCGAACTGCCGTTCGAATAATTGGCGTCCATGTCGCTGAAGGGGATGCAATTCGCCAAGCCCGCCGCGGGATTGCAGTTGGCATTAAAGCCTTGAGTGGACAAGCTCTGGAGAATGGTTTGGGCGAGGCCTACGCATGCCGCGCCGCCGCTGGCCAGATAGGCGCCAGCAATCGATGGGTTCAGACCCGATGGCCGAAAGAAATTCATCAGAGAAGAATCGACCCACGGCGTACCCGTGGGACTGACCCCGCAGCCGCTGACGGTAAAGGGACTGGCGGCAGGAGTTTGGCCTGCGGCAACGGCGGACGCCGAGGCCGCCTCGTAGTTGTTGATCATTAAATCGCCGCGGATCGTGTTGGCGTTGATCGGCCGGTTGATATGTCTTCCGCCGTTGAAGTTGTAGGCAAGATTGAAAGTGAAGCCGCCGCCCAGATCTTTCTCGATGCTGAAGTTGGCCTGCTGCGAGTAGGGGTAGACAAAATTCTTGCCGATCGGATATCCAAACGGCTGGAAAGCAAGGGGCAGAAAGGTTGAGGGGTTTAAGTAATTTTGGTTCAAGAAAACCGAGTTGGGCTGAAATGCGTTGAACTGTTGCTGGTTGGGAAGATAGCCCAGGTTGGCGTTGGCAGCCGGAGACACTGACGGCGCGCATTGCGGTTGGTTCAGCAGACCCTGGAAGATCGGGATCGCATTCAGATTCGCTGGGTTTCCCGCCACGGTGCAGAGTCCGGTGCCGGCAAATACTAACTGGTCGCTGGTGGACGCGTCCGATGCGTCTCCCAGGAAGTAAAGTCCAAGCAGCGGATGGTCGTAAAAAATTCCGTAAGATCCGCGGACAACGGTCTTCCCGTCGCCCTTGGGATCCCACGCCATGCCGACGCGGGGCTGTATGTTGTGTGCGGCGGTCTGAATGCCCTTTTGGATTCCCAGGTAGTTATAGCCGGCTAAAGCGAGCGGTGTCGGAGAGGCGAACTGCGGCGGGAACTCGATGTCGTAACGAACCCCATAGTTCAAAGTGAAGTTCGGACGGACCCGCCACGAGTCCTGCCAAAAAGCTCCCAGCGGCTTGTTGGGAAACGAGTCATGCGGGTTACCGATTCCCTGAATGAAGTCGCCGGGCAAGCCCGCACCGTAAGCCTGGACAGGATTAAGCAGGGGAAACGGTGCTGGGAATGCCGCGACGGCGCTGATATCGTACACACCGCCATAATTTACGGTAAACGTTGCAGTCGTCGGAATGTAGTTGAAATCCACTCCGAACTTGGTATCGTGACGGCCAATGGTCCATGAAAAATTGTCGGTGAACTGGTAGCGTTGCTCCACGCGCTGGATGTAGGAGTAAGGTTCGCGGCCGAAGTAGGCAAAACCGGGAATGTTGACAGCTGGGTCAGAGCCGCCGGGGATCGCCGTGTTGTAGAAGTAAGACAGGCCGCGGCGCGCATACTGAAAGCGGAACTCATTGACTCTGTTGTTGCCGATGGTCCAGGTGTCTTGCACAACGCCGGCAACGTCGCGGTAAGTCTGTTCCGATGTGCGAGAGTATGCATTTTGTCCAAACGGCTGATCCTGACCGCTGACTTCAAGGCCAGTCACGGTACTAGGGCTGACGTTGGCGCGCAGCATCAGTCGGTTGTTGTTGTTCACGTTGTGGTCGATCCGCAGAGAATACAGGCTCGTACCCTCAAACACCGGGAAATTTCCGGCCTGCGATCCTATGGTCTGGTACGAGGCGGGCACTGGAGCGCAGGGACCCGGGGGAGCGCAACTGGTAGGGAAACCCGCCCAACTTGATAGCAAACCGCCGCTTATCCCCTGAACCAGACCGGTTGGCCAACTGCCCTGCAAGGCCTGCCCGGAGGACGCTCCAGCCAGAATCGTGTATTGCTCAATATTTGTAAGGCCAATCGCGCCGACTTCCGACGGCGTCAGACTGCTCAGGAATGCCGCCTGCTGGGGGGTCACTTGTATCGTGCCAAAAGGAAGCGGCACCGCGCCTCCCGCGATGGTCGAGGTATCGAAATTCTGCAGCTGGTAGTAAGACAGATTACTGGCTGCACCGATGTCGGAGAATCCCGTTTCGTGCCGCCGGGTGACTTCGTAAGAGAAATAATAATAAGTCCTGTCTTTCTTGATCGGTCCGCCGAACGCCGCGCCCGCCTGCACGCGCGTGTAGGCTGGGTTCGGAACCGTGCTGAAGGGGTTCACTGCCTGAAAATTCCGGTTGCGCAAGTAGCCGAAGACGTCGCCGTGGAAATCATTCGAGCCGGAACGGGTAATAATGTTCACCACCCCGCCCGAGGCGCGGCCGTACTCGGGCGCGTAGTTGTTGGTGATGATCTGAAACTCCTGCACAGCTTCCTGCGACACGGTGGAACGGACTCCATTCACGCCGTTGTCGGTGGCGTCGGCGCCATCCACGTTCACCAGGTTCGAGCGCGCGCGCTGGCCGCTCATGTTCAGCCCGGACGTGGGCGCGGCGCCGGTGTTCGGGGCGTTGTCGCGCACTACCTGAGAATCTGTCAGAGTGAAATTAATGTAGTTGCGGCCGTTGATGGGCAAGTTGTCGATGCGCCGCTGTCCAATGGTGTCCGTGGTTGAGGTGCGTGAGGTCTCTACCAATTCCGTTTGAGAACTGACCTCGACGACTTCCTTGCCCGCAGCCACCGCGAGTGCGATGGGAAGCTCAACCTGTCCGCCCACCGTGATGCTCACATCCTTGTCTTCGACTTTGCCAAAGCCCACTGCCTCCACGCTGACAGTGTAGGTGCCGGGGGGCAACTGTCGAACACTGTAGCCTCCTTGGCCGTCGCCAGTGGCGACGCGCACCAGGCCTTTCTCGACATCGCTTACGGTGACCGTGGCGCTGATCACCAGGCTGCCTTTGGGATCCTTCACGGTTACGTGCAGGTCACCGGTGGCTACACCGCCCTGGCTCAAGGCGATGGAGGAAAACGACAGGACGAACATTGACAGGA
>PKVZ01000073.1 GCA_003131635.1 Acidobacteriaceae bacterium | reverse complement strand
ACCTACAAGGGCGACCACGAGAAAATGAAGCAGGCGGTCAACAATATCGCCATCGTGGTCCAGAGCCTGCAGAAGGAACTGGCCCGCTTAACCGACGCCTCCAATGCCGGGCAGTTGTCCGAGCGTGGGAAGCAGGATCAGTTCCGCGGGGCCTACGCTGAGATCGTGCGCGGCGTGAACTCTGTCCTGGACGCCATAATCGCTCCCCTCAAGTTCAGCGCCGGGTACATTGATCGCATCAGCAAGGGTGATCTACCGCCGCAAATCACGGACACCTACCATGGCGACTTCAACGTGATCAAGGACAATCTGAACGCACTCATCGGCGCCATGGGCGAAATAACCAATGCCGCCGATGAAATGGCGAATGGGAACTTAACCGTAGCGCTTCGCGAACGGTCGCCGCAGGACAAGCTCATGCAGGCGCTGACTGCGATGGTAAGCGGCATCACGCGGGTGGTATCGGACATCCGCTCCATTGCCGGCGAAGTAGCCTCGGCCAGCCAGGCCATCAGCTCGACTTCGATCGAGGTATCCAAGGGCGCCAGTTCGCAGGCGGCCTCGGCCGAGGAAGCATCCTCTTCGATGGAGGAGATGGTTTCCAACATCAAGCAGAATGCCGACAGCGCGGCACAGACCGATAAGATCGCCAACAAATCGGCCACCGACGCGCAGGAAAGCGGCAAGTCGGTGGTGGAGGCGGTGGCGGCCATGAAAGAGATTGCCAGCCGGGTCTCGATCATCGAAGAGATCGCACGCCAGACCAACCTGCTGGCCCTGAACGCAGCCATCGAAGCGGCGCGCGCTGGGGAACATGGCAAGGGCTTTGCGGTGGTCGCGGCGGAAGTCCGCAAGCTCGCCGAACGCAGCCAGAAGGCGGCGGGTGAAATCAATCAACTTTCCGGCACCACCGTCAAGGTATCGGAAAAAGCCGGCGAAATGCTCAGCAAACTCGTGCCTGATATTCAAAGAACGGCAGAGCTCGTGCAGGAAATCGCCGCCGCCAGCAAGGAACAAGACACCGGCGCAGAGCAGATCAACAAAGCATTGGTGCAGCTCGAAAAGGTCATTCAGCAAAATGCTTCGGCATCGGAAGAGATGGCTTCGACCACGGAGGAATTGACCAGCCAGTCCGAACAACTGGTCAGCGCCCTGGCATTTTTCCACACCGGGGAAGAGGGCCACACCACGATGAGAGCGGCAGCCCCAAAACCGATCAAGCATGCGGATACTTCGCCGGCCGCGGCATTCAAGGCCAAGGCATCCCATGCCGCCCCCGCGAAAGCGATGGCAGCCAAGGCCGGCGCCGGAGTCACTCTGAAGCTTAAGGACAAAGACAAAGGGGACGATCTGGACAAGGAGTTCGAGCGTTTCTAGCCGGTTCCAAAAGCGCGCCGCCTTGCGGTTCGCCCAGGTCCGCAGAATGCGAAAGGATTTGACTATGAGCGTTATTGATATTACGGAAACGCGTCAGTACCTCACGTTCAAACTTGGCAATGAAGTCTTTGCGACTGAGGTTGCAAAAGTGAGGGAGGTGCTGGATTTTACAACCATCACGGAAATTCCTCGCACGCCCGATTTCATGAGCGGTGTAATCAACCTTCGCGGCAGCGTGGTGCCGGTGGTTGACCTGCGGCTTTGCCTGGAAATGTCGAAAACCGAAAAGACGCGGAACACCTGCATCGTGGTGGTGGAGGTGTTGATGGATAACGAATCCACTGTAATCGGGGCCCTGGCCGATTCGGTGGAGGAAGTCATCGATCTGGAGCCGGATCAGATTCAGCCCGCGCCCCGCATTGGAACCCACATTCGCACCGACTTCATCAAGGGCATGGGAAAGCGCGACAACCAGTTCGTCATGATCCTGGACATTGACCGGGTTTTTTCCGCCGAGGATTTGGCGGCGGTCCGTCAGCCCGAAAGCGGCAAATCGGCTGCTGCGGCGGCGATGTAACCAAGCGAGGGGGTGCAATGTGGGCGTTCATGCCGTCAGTGAGCACGAAGAAAGCATCTCCAGCCAGGACTTTCGCCGGCTGTGCAGCCTAATCTACGAGGAGTCAGGCATCCATCTGAATTCCGACAAGAAGACCATGCTCGAGCTTCGCATCAAGCGGCGGGTGCGCAGCCTGCATCTGAATTCGTACGTCGAGTACTGCGAATATCTGTTTGGGGCGCAAGGTCAGAAGGATGAGATTGTCCATCTACTCGATGTAGTCTCGACGAACAAAACAGATTTCTTCCGTGAGCCGGATCACTTTGAGTTTTTGTCGCAGAAGGCGCTCCCGGATCTAATGGCCCGCAACCCGGACGGCCGGCCATTGCTGATTTGGAGCGCCGGTTGTTCCACCGGAGAAGAGCCTTACACGCTGGCGATTGTGCTGACCGAATGGGCGATCGCCAATCCCGGCTTTCGCTTCAGCGTGCTGGCCACGGACATCTCGAACACTGTGCTGGCAAAGGCCGCGCGCGGCGTGTTTACCGCCGAAGTTTTGCGTCCGGTGTCGGCAGAGCTGCGGCGGAAGTATTTCATGCGCAGCCGCGATCCTGACTCCAAATTCCTGCGGGTGGTTCCCGAGTTGCGGCAACACGTGGCGTTCCGCCGCCTGAATTTCATGGACGCTGACTTCGGCCTCTCCCAGAAGGTGGACGCCTTCTTCTGCCGGAATGTGATTATTTACTTCGATCGGCCCACGCAAGAGCGCATTATGCAAAAACTCTCCAATCAGCTTCTCCCCGGTGGATACGCCTTTGTCGGCCACTCTGAGACTTTGCACAATATGGATCTACCCCTCGTCGCGGTCGCACCTTCTCTCTACAGGAAACCGGAAGATGCTCGAACTTGAAGACGAGCTTTCGGACGTGTATCTGCTTCCCGGGGAGGCTCACCTCGCGCGCAAACCAACCATTATTCGGACGATTCTCGGTTCGTGTGTCGGAGTTACCTTCTGGAGCCAGAGACTCGGCATTGGTGCACTCTCGCACTCGCTGTTGCCGCGATGCCCGGCCTCCAACCTGAGTCCTGGCGACGGGCACCGCTATGTCGACTTCGCCATACGGGACCTGGCGCGTCAGCTTGACGAGCTTGGGGCGCGGCGTTCCGAGGTACAAGTCAAGCTCTTTGGCGGCGGCGACGTGCTACTGGTGAGTGACGCCGCATCCTCGATACCCACGGTGGGAAAGCAGAATTGTGAAGCCGCGATCGAGGTCGTCCGCGCCGAGGGCCTTTCGGTAGTCGCGTCCAGCATGGGAGGCAAGTTGGGCAGGAACATTCAGTTCAATACCAAGACTGGGGAAGTGCTGCTGCGCTGGCTTGACTGAAACCGGTTCGGCGGATTAGCAAAAGGCACGATTGCACTCATGAGCACAAAAACAATTCGGGTTTTGATCGTCGACGACTCCGCGGTGGTCCGCCAGACGCTGAGCGAAGTGTTGTCGTCTGATCCGGAAATCGAGGTGATGGGAACCGCTGCCGACCCATTCGTCGCGGCGGAACGTATCGGCGAAGAGGTTCCCGATGTAATCACCCTCGATATTGAAATGCCGCGCATGGATGGCCTGACGTTCCTGCAGAAGATCATGAGCCAGCACCCGATTCCAGTCGTAATCTGTTCAAGCCTGGCCGAGGAGGGTACGCAAAGCGCATTGAAGGCTCTCGAATACGGGGCGGTCGAAATCATCGCCAAGCCCCGCCTCGGCAGCAAGCAGTTTCTGGAGGAATCGCAGATCGTTCTCTGCCAGGTGGTTAAGGCGGCGGCCGCCGCGCGCGTGCGAAAAATTCAGCCCAGCCGGACTGTCCAGCCCAAGTTAACCGCCGACGCCATTCTTTCCCCCGGCACCCACGCCATGGCCGAGACCACGGAGAAAGTGGTGGCAATTGGAGCGTCCACTGGCGGCACCGAGGCACTCAAAGTTGTGCTGGAGGGGCTTCCCGCCGACTCGCCCGGCATTGTAATCGTGCAACACATGCCGGAGTTGTTTACCCGCGCCTTTGCCAACCGCCTGGATAGCCTGTGCAGCATTTCGGTGAAGGAGGCGGAGGCGAACGATACCGTGTTGCGCGGGCGCGCACTGATCGCGCCGGGGAATCATCACATGCTGCTCAAACGTAGCGGCGCGCGTTACTACGTCGAAATCAAGGAAGGGCCGCTGGTCTGCCGCCATCGTCCCTCGGTCGACGTGTTGTTCCGTTCCGCCGCCCGCTACGCGGGACAAAACGCGCTCGGGGTGATTCTGACCGGAATGGGGGATGATGGCGCGCGCGGCATGCTGGAAATGAAACAGGCGGGAGCCATGACCATCGCGCAGGATGAGGCTACTTGCGTGGTCTTCGGCATGCCGAACGAGGCCATCAAGCGGAGCGCTGTCGACAAGATCTTGCCTCTGGAATCAGTGGCTGGGTCGATTCTCGCGCTGGCTCGATGAGATGCCATGCAAATTGAGAATCCAGCGACTCTTGCCGCCGGGGACGATGCGGTTCTCAGGCTGGAGAACGCAAAAAATGAACTGCAAGCGCTCGAACGCATTGCCGAGACTGAAGTCCGGTCGGTGGCCAAGGCATTCGAGGGCCTGGCCGGTTACACCGATGCAATTTTGGAATTGGCGGCAGGAATTGTGGGTTGCGTCGAAAGCGAGAATGTCAGCTCCGTCTTGCCAAAGGTGCAAACCCTGGGCGCTGCCGCCAATCGTTTCATTGGAGATCGTCTGCGGGCGACTCCGGGAATCCTCGAAATGGTGACCCAGGAAGTGGAACTGCTGAATCGACTTTCGCTGATCACCCAGGCCCAGAGAGCCATTGCGCTGCAGACTGGCGCGCTGCGCGTGCTTACCAATATCGAAGTTGCCCGCCTCGGGGAGGGAAGTGCAGACTTCCACTACCTCGCCCAGGAATTGGCGGACTTCTCAAAATCGGTATCCGAGGATACCCAGGCCCTCGACATCCACACCCATGACCGCCGGGCCGAAATCGAAAAAACCAAGCAGCTGCTTTCGGTGGAACTTCCGGAACTCAAAGAGAAATTGGCCAGCATTGAAACCGATCTGGGTAAGGCGCTGGAGGAAGTCGAGGCCAGCTTGACTCAACTATCAAAAACCCCCGCGCAATTCAGAATCGGAGTGCAAGATATCGCTCAGCAGGTAGCCGGGGTCGTGACCGCTATCCAGTCTCACGATATTACTCGCCAGCAGGTCGAGCATGTGACGGAGGCGTTTACCCTCGTATCCGCGAGACTTGCTGATGGCGAGTGCGCACCGCAGACAGCGGCTCACGAATTATCCCAGGCCTACGCCGGTTTAACCATCCAGACCTATCAGCTCCGGTCCATCAAGGAAACCATAGCCGGTTGGACATCTCAAATCAGGACATGCATGGACGGAATCATGCGGGTCAGCGCATCCGAAGTAGTCGGAATCGGCCCGATGGTTCTCGAGCAGGAACGCAAGGTGGCCTCTCATCTTACTCATATCGAACTACTGGAACGGGACAGTCAGGCTTACAGCGAGAGAATTCAACGCACGTTCGGAGGGCTCTCAAACTTGATGCAGTTGTTCAGTGACCATCTGCAGAAATCAAAGTCTGTCTCCGACCGCTTTCAGATTCTAAGTTTCAACTCAATTATTAAGTCCAGCCACTTGGGCAAGAGAGGCGGAGCCATGCTCGCCATCGCCAAGATCATTGGCAGGATTTCGGAGCAGTGGGGCGAGATTACCGGGCAATCCTCCCAGGCGATGCAAGAGATATTGAAGCTCCTAGAGCAATCCAAAGGTTTCGTAGAGGCCTTTTCCGATGCCAGAAATCAGAAGTTGCGGGAAGCACAAACGGAAACCAGGGACAGTCTCGAGACTCTGAGAACCGCCGCCGCTTTTGCCGTGGAAAAGTCGAGCGAGATGAAAATCGCAACCGAGAGAATGCAGGCCAATCTCGCCGGTGTGGGGAAGACCGGCGACCTGCTCGATTCCTGCTCCGGACATTTCGATGCAGTCCTGGCCCAGGTGGAAGGTGTGAGACATCAGTTGAAGCTGGATCATCCCGAGGTTGAAGAAGTTCACGACCCATCGGAAGTCGAAAAACTATTCTCCGCCTCTTACACGACGGAAATGGAGCGCGACGTGATGCGTGCGGCGCTCTGTGGAGGGCCCTTGCCGGTGGTCCAACAAGCTTTCGGAGGCAACGCCGTTGAACTCTTTTAAGTCTCGGAGAATTGCGCAAGCAGATCTTGAGTTTTGCGTGGTATGAGGTGCAGCTATGAAACGAATCCTTACCGTCGACGATTCGTCCAGCATTCGGCAGATGGTGAATTTTACGTTGACCAAGGCAGGCTACGAGGTGGCCGAGGCCGTCGACGGCAAAGATGGCCTGGGCAAGATTGGCGGCGGAAAGTTCGACCTGATCATTACCGATCTCAACATGCCCAACCTGGATGGAATCCAGTTGATCACAGCCGTCCGCCAGCTGCCGGGATGCTCGTTCATTCCCATCCTGATGCTCAGCACTGAATCCCAGGCCGAGAAAAAAGCTGAAGGGAAAAAAGCCGGGGCGACGGGCTGGATCGTGAAACCTTTCAACGCCGATCAGTTGGTTTTAGTAGTTCAGAAATTGGTGAAGTGAGATCTACGGCCATCATCGACAAACCTGTGGCTTCGGCCCGGCAAGCAACGATGGCCGGAAGCCGCAGCTCGCCTTTCCAACCTGGCCCTGCTTGTGACCGCGATCGCAGCGACGAGACAGTTCTCCGAAACCTTGTTGTGCTCCACTTGTGCTCCAGATCAGCCAAGCAAGGTTGAGCCAGTCGTCCAGTGAGACTGGCTAAGCGCTTTTCTACAAATTGAGTGATGGCGGAGGGAGAGGGATTCGAACCCCCGGTACCCTTTCAGGTACAGCGGTTTTCAAGACCGCCTGTTTCAACCACTCACACATCCCTCCGGCACTGGTAAGCGGGATACACACAACATTTTACACGCGACCACGCGAGAAACCAGGTCGTTAATTCGGGTTCGTTGGGAATCCCGGTATTTTGAACGCCTGCTCGCCCGTCTTAAATACTCGATCGAGTTCCGTGAACGCCCCGCACTGCCGTGGCAGAGATTTGATATTGAATGCAATTCTATGCCGATGCATGGAATCCATTCATTGCTTGAGAAGTAGCAACGCGTTCTCTCGATAGATTCGGCGCAGCACTTCGTCGGGAAGAAACAAACCGTAAATGTTCCACCGCCCCTGACGAGAGGCGTGCGACGGATACTCGAAATACTCATCGCGGGTTTCCAGAAAACGGAAATGAAGCCGATACATATTTACTTCAGGAATGAGGTCCGTTCCAAAGAGAATGCGGTCCGAATATTTCAGGAAGAAATCGCGAGATGTGTAGGGTTGACGACCCAGTTCCGCACAGCGAGCGCCGATATCTACGTAGACATTCGGATTCGAATCCAGCAATCGGCCGACATAGGCGAGATCCTCCGGATGTTCGGCAACGTGCGCCGCAACAAACGCAGTCTTTGGATGACGCGCAAACACCCGGTCGCGCTGCGCCAGCAGTTGCGATTTGCCGAAATGCGATCCGTGAAAGCTCCACTCGGGATGAGCTGCGAGCTCTTCATAGCGTTCGTTCTGATTGTCGATGGGCTGGAAAAAAGCATCCGGGTCAGCAATGTGAAACATAATGGGCACATTCAGTTCGGCAGCTTTCTCAAACAGTGGCGCCAGGCGCTCGTCGTCGACTCGCAACAAGTTTCCGTCTAGATCGCGCACGCTGGTTCCCAAATCCTTCCACATCTTCAAGCCGCAGGCGCCGTGTTCCACCAACTCTTCCAGACGGTCCACACTACGCTCGAGGAAACCGGAAGAGGGCAGGTCGCTCCAGTCCATCCAGCCGTAAGTGGAGAAGCGACCAGCGGCTGCCTCATGAAATTTGTGAATCATGCCAAGCGCGGCTTCGCCGGTGCGCATGGTGATGTTTACCACTCGCTCAATTCCGCATGCATCCATCACTCTTAAAACGTCAGCTGGGTCCATCGCGTCCAGGTGATTGTGGTAATCGATGACGGGAAACTTCGGGCGAAGAATCTCGTGGACGGGCGAGACCACCATGGAGCGCGGCTGAAAGTCGCTGAGGCGCAAATCTACCTCGGCCTTCGCGGTAACCATGGCGACGAACGGGTCTTCTGCTGGTAGCTTTTTGTTCATCCTCGCGATCCGCCGCCGTGTATGTCGAGTCCGCCGATCATTGCAATGGGGGCAATGGGCTCCACGCCCGCCCCAGAACCAGCGGCGAATATATTTCCTTTCGTTGCATATAATGTTTCCATATATTCGAACTGCTTCGCTAGCCTCCAAAGTTTAATATGCAACCGGACATTATGCTCTTCAAAATTCCAGGCTTATTTCTGTATTTGTTTTTTCTGCTAGCCGCTGCCGGCACGGCCACATCGGGTGAATCTGCGATCAACTACGGCGTGGATGCCGGCAAAGCTCGAGCCAGCGTCAAGGCGGATTCTATCGTCCTCGAAAATAAACTCTTCACAGCGCAATGGTCCATCCTTCAAGGAACTGTCGTCGGATCGGATTTCATCGAGCATTCAACTGAGAAACGCACTCGGCTTTCGCGGGATCTTTTTATTCTTAAGTTCCGTGATGGCAAAATCCTGCCGTCTTCAAGAATGGTGCCTCAGGGCGATCCACAAGTCGAGAGTCTTCGCGCAGAACCCGACGCCTTGAAGTCCGCGCTACGCTCTCCCGGGCGGCAGGTAATCCTGAATTTGAAAGATCCCGAGAAACAACTGTCGGTAACGTGGAAAGGAATTCTCAGAGATGGCTCCAACTACCTGAGACAGGAGATCTCGCTCCATGCCACTGATGACGAACCCATCACTGAAGTTGAACTGTTCGACTTCAAGTCACCCACAGCGCTCGTGGATGGAAAGGTCAAAGGTTCTCCCGTAATCATCAACGAACTGTTTCTCGGTTTTGAACATCCTCTCTCTATCTGCGGTGTGAACAATGGAGCGGTAACTTGTTCTATGCATCGCGAGTTGCCGCTGCGCGCGGGGCAGACGGTGACTTACTCTTCGGTGATTGGCCTAAGTCCTTCGGGCCAGTTGCGGCGCGGCTTCCTCAGCTACATCGAGCGGGAGCGCGCGCGCCCCTACTTGCCGTTCCTCACTTACAACTCTTGGTATGACATCGGGTTCAACAATTCATACGACGAGGCGGCAGCTCTCGATGTGATTCATTCTTTTGGCGAAGAGCTGGTCGACAAACGTAATGTGAAATTAGATTCGTTCTTGTTTGACGATGGTTGGGATGATCCTCACACGCTGTGGAGCTTCGGAGCCGTGTTTCCAAACGGCTTCACTCCTCTCAAAGCTGCTGCCGAAAAATACGGCGCGGCGCCCGGCGTCTGGCTCTCACCATGGGGAGGCTATGATCGGGCGAAGGATGAGCGTTTGAAGTACGGGCGCGAGCAGGGTCTCGAAACTAACGGCGGAGGCTTTGCGCTTTCCGGACCGAAGTACTATGCGCGCTTTCGTGAAGTCACCTTGAAGTTCATCCGGGATTATGGCGTCAACCAGTTCAAGATCGATGGCACCGGAAATGTGAATAGCGTCCTGCCGGGAAGCGAGTTTGACAGCGACTTTCAAGCGGCAATCAGTCTTATGAACGAATGGCGCTCGGTGAACCCCAAACTTTTCATCAATCTGACCACCGGCACTTATCCCTCCCCTTTCTGGCTGCAGTATGCCGATTCCATCTGGAGAGGCGGCGACGATCACAGCTTTGCAGGCGTCGGCTCATGGCGTGAACGTTGGATCACTTATCGGGACGCGGCAACTTATAAAGGGATCGTGCAAGCTGGGCCGCTATTTCCCTTGAACTCTCTCATGCTGCACGGAATCATTTGTGCCCGGCAGGCAAATCATCTCGGTTCTGATCCCGGAAAAGATTTTCCGAACGAGGTGCACTCTTATTTCGGCAGCGGCACCCAGTTACAAGAGCTGTACGTCACTCATTCGCTCTTGTCGAAAGAAGACTGGGACGTGCTGGCGGAAACAGCGCAATGGGCGCGCCAAAACGCGGACACCCTGATTGATACTCACTGGATCGGAGGTGATCCGGCTCAACTGCAAATCTACGGCTGGGCCGCGTGGTCGCCTCAAAAAGGCATCATCACCCTGCGCAATCCGAGTGACAAGACGCAGAGCTACGCGCTCGACGTGGCCAAGGCTTTCGAGTTGCCTGCAGGGACACCCCGAACATATCAGGCGCATAGCCCATGGCTCAAGGACCACGACAGCAAACCGCTCCGCTTTACCGCGGGAAAGGTGCATACACTTACGCTTCGGCCTTTCGAAGTAATCAACCTGGAAGCATTACCGGAGAAGTAAAACAGGCTAGGGAGCATTACTGGACGAGACCAAACGCCCGGGAATGAAACTCCATGACCTCGGTGAAGTGAGCCATAAAATAATCGAGGCTGTGATCGCCGGGATAAAGATGATACTCGTGCTTCACGCCTTCTTTCCGCAGTTCCTCGTGCAGCGCCTCAGCGCCCTTCTCGAAGCCATAGTTGTCATCTTGACCACAATTGAAATAGATTGCGAGTTTCTTCAGGGCTGCGGCATTTTTCCGAGCGAGAACCAACGGGCTGTTGTCTTTCCAATGAAGAACGTCAATCGGATTTCCGAAAACCACGGCCAGCACTTTTCCCAGAGGAGCGCCGGAACGGGCGGCGGTGTCCAGTTCCTGGGGCGACTCCGTCATTAGCGCCGCACTTTGCGCGCTTACGGCAGAAAACATTTCGGGATGACTGAAAGCGAAACGCAGAGCACCATAACCACCCATGGAAATGCCGCTGATGGCTCGATTGTTTCGACCTTTGTTAATTCGATATTTCGTTTCGATTAACGGAATGAACTCCTGCAGAAAAAAATCGCTATAGCGGACGGAACCATCGGCGGAGTTGATGTAAAAACCGCGCCTGCCTTCGGGAGCGACAATCAGAAAATCGCCGAGCTTATGTTGCTTGCGTAAATCGTCGAGCAGCGTCCAACCGCCGCTATTGAACAGCGTTTTCTCGTTGTCGCCGAGGCCGTGCAGAAAATAAAGCACGGGATAGCGTTGTATAGGATTCTTCGTTCCGCCAGCGTCATAGCTCGCGGGCAGGTAGACGCAGTAGTGAACTTCGTATTTGAGAATCCGGCTGTTTAGCGCATTGCATTCGATCCGGCTCTGAGCTTGGGCTGATATTGAAACGATAAATACCGCGAACAGCATTGCAATTCCGAAACGGCGATGCATCGATCCAGTTTACTCGTAGCGTAAGGCTTGCACGGGATCAAGGCGGGCAGCGCGTCCCGCGGGATAGAGACCCGAGACCAGGCTTACTCCGAAAGCAAACACGATAGCAAATGCCACCAGCCACCACGGCACCGACCAGAAGTGCTCCGGCGGCAACGCCTGACGCTTGAGATAGATATTCGTCCCCAGATTGATGACTTGGCCGATGGCCCAGCCCAGCATGACTCCGACAATGCCGCCGAGAATGCCCATGGCGCCAGCCTCCGCGAAGAAAAGGTTTTTTACATCACTATCGCTGGCGCCGATAGCTTTCATGATGCCGATTTCGCGACGGCGCTCCAGAATGGCCATTACCAGAGTGTTTACGATTCCGATGGAGGCGACAGCGAGGGCGAGGCTGCCGAAAATTCCCAGGAACACGTCGAGCACGGCGAAGAATTGCTGCAGACTGCGGGTCGCGTCGAGGATGGAGAAAGTGTTGAATCCCATCTTCTTAATTGCATCCTCGATCGCTCGTATCTGTGCTGGATTTTTCACTCGCACGCTGACCGAAGAGTAAACCGGCTGGCTTCCAGCCGCACGCGATATTTCCCGCAGATCCGTGGGCTGCATCACGTGCAGACTTTCCGCCAGCTTGAGTGGAAGAAACACTCGAGCGCGAGTTGGCCCGCGCATGCTCTCGGGATCGAGATCGGCGACGCCGACGATCTTCAGCTTCAACTCGCGCGAGATGACAGAATAGGCAGCGCCCGCCACGCCCTGATCGCCGCCGCCGGGAGTGGCAGTCTCGGCAGCCGAACGCGCGGCTGGGTCTGCCTGGCGCTGCGCATAGCGCATGATCAATTCCTTGCCCAGAAGCGGACCGGCCAGCTGCGCTACATTTGTTTCATCGAGACCGGACTTCGGAGTTTTACCCAGCAATTCTTCTGCGAAGACTTTCTGAATCACGACCTCGGGGGCCAGATCGGAGGAAAAGAAATCGCCTTGCAGAGCTTCGAACGCATCGGTCGATTTCGCGGAAGAAGGCAGCGCCGCCACCATGGTTAAATGCGGCTTGTCCTCGAATCGGAGTTCGGTAATAAAACGAATGTCAGGATACGCCTCCAGCACGTTCGGCAGGTGTTCGATTACCAGTCGCGTGGGTTCGTCGAGAATGCGGCTTTCCCCGGGAGGAGGCGCAGCGCGTTCTTCGTCACGTCCGAAGTTGCGCAGATCGCGCCGCGAGGTAACAACAACCGTATCGAATAATCCGGACTTCATCAGACGCCGCGACGCGAGTTGCTGCAAGCCGATGCCCAGAGAAAGCATCGCAACCAGCGACGCTACGCCCACGGAGATGCCGATGGTGGTCAGCGAATTTCGTAAAAAAGACTCGCGCAAATTTCGCACTGCGAGTTCGCCCAGATCGGAAAGTTTCACAGTCGGCCTCGCTCCGGTGCGGGATTGAGTCCAGCATTGGCTATTACGGCCGAGTTCAACTCATCGCTAACCAGTTTGCCGTCCGCAAGGAAAATCAGGCGCTGCGCGTAGCGTTCCGCCAATGCGCGCTCGTGCGTCACCATCACCACCGTCATCCCTAGCTGCTGATTGAACTCTCGCACCAGGTTCATGATTTCGGTGCCGGTACGGCTGTCGAGATTGCCGGTGGGTTCGTCGGCCAGCAGGAGTTGAGGCCGATTGATGAGCGCTCGCGCCAGTGCAGCCCGTTGCTGTTCCCCGCCCGAAAGCTCGCTCGGGCGATGATTCATTCGCGACTGCAGACCCACTCGCATCAGCGCTTCCCGCGCCAGACTGTCACGCCTTCCGCGTTCAATCTCAGCAAAACGCATGGGTAATTCCACGTTTTCAGCGAGCGTCATACTCGCGATCAGATTGAAAGACTGAAATACCATTCCCACGGTGTGCAGGCGATATTGTGCAAGCTCTTCGCGCGAAAGTTGTGCAAGATCCCGGTCGTTAACAATTACGCTACCTGACGTAGGGCGGTCCAAGCCTGCAATCAGATTCAATACCGACGATTTTCCCGAGCCTGAGCTACCGAGAAGAGCCACAAATTCTCCGGAACGAACTTCGAGAGAAACGCCATCGACCGCGCGGATCACAGTCTCGCCCATTCGGTAATGGCGGCATAGTTGTTCCGCGCGGATAGCCGCAGAGCCGTTCGCCTGATAATTCTCCGGACCGCTCATGAACTAACGCACCTCTCCCTTTAGCACACCCAATGCGTCCGCCGACTTCAGGTCACCCTTCCGCAGCAGGCGGGAGTCGCCATTTTCAGGCGCGTCCAGTTCATTCGAGTCTCCTTCACCCGGCGACAGGAACAAGTTATCTTCCACGCCGTGCTGTCGGGTGTAGAGGTCGTAATAGCGGCCATGTGCCGCATAGAGTTGCTCATGCGTGCCGCGCTCCACGATTTGTCCCTGTTCCATCACCAGAATCTGGTCGGCGCGGCGGATGGTCGAAAGCCGGTGCGCAATCACGAACGTAGTGCGCCCCTTCATCAAATACGACAGTCCATGCTGGATCATCTGCTCCGATTCAGAGTCGAGACTCGAGGTTGCCTCATCGAGAATCAGGATGCGCGGCTCGGCCAGAATGGCGCGGGCTATCGAAATCCGCTGGCGTTGTCCTCCGGAAAGCTTAACGCCACGCTCTCCCACCACAGTGTCATATTTGTCGGCAAAAGATTCCGCAAACTCATCCACCCGCGCAATGCGGCACGCGCGCAGGATTTCTTCTTCGGGCGCGTCGGGACGGGAGAATGAAACGTTGTCTCGAATCGTTCCATCGAAAAGAAAAGATTCCTGCAGCACCACTCCCAGCCGCGTGCGGTAGGAATCGAGCCGCACCGTACTCAGGTCGGTGCCGTCCACCAGAATTTGCCCTTTTGTCGGAGTATAAAATGCCGAAATCAGACCGATGGTTGTCGACTTGCCCGAACCGGAGGAGCCTA
This sequence comes from Acidobacteriaceae bacterium, assembly GCA_003131635.1. Lineage (GTDB taxonomy): Bacteria > Acidobacteriota > Terriglobia > Terriglobales > Acidobacteriaceae > Sulfotelmatobacter. Next base: position 16,192 of record PKVZ01000073.1, on the reverse strand, counting down.
CGAGTGCAGTCACCGTGCCAGGATCGGCGCGGAAAGAGATCTCGCGCAGCACTTCGTGGATTCCGTCATACGTAAAACTTACGTTTTCGAATTCAATCTGCCCGATGATATCGGCCAGCGGCGTGGATCGCCTGGGATCTTGATCTTCCGGTCGCTCCCGCATGATTTCCTGCGTTCGTTCGAGCCCCGCCAATGCTTCGGTAAGCTGCGTTCCGATGGAAACAATCTGCATGATGGGCGCAACCAGAAAACCCAATAGCAAAGTGTAGGAAACAAATCCGCCCACGGTCAGCGTGCCCGAAGCGATCTGATGCGCGCCCACATACATTGTGACCGCGCCCACCACTCCGAGAAGAACGCTCGCCGAAAGGCTCATCACCGAGGTCGCCGTGAGAGTGCGCATCACATTGTCGAGCAACCGGCGAACGCCGCTGGCGAAGACTGCTTCCTCGCGCTGTTCGGCGCGATATCCCTTGATCACACGCACTCCGCCCAGCGATTCGGTAAGCCGGCCGGTCACCTCCGCGTTTATCTTGCCGCGCTCGCGGAAAATCGGCCGAATCGTCGAAAACGCTTTATTCAGTGCGACGCCAAAGCACACAAAAGATCCGGCCGCAATCAACGTCATCTGCGCGCTGGTGCGAAGCAACAAAACCAGCGCAATGCAGGAGGTGACAAGCCCTCCGGCAAAGTCGACTAACCCTGTCCCCAGCAAGTTGCGAACGCCCTCCACATCGCTCATGATGCGGGATACCAAACTTCCGGTTTTATTGACGTCGTAAAAAGCTACGGGCAGCCGGGAAATGTGGACCTGTACCTGTTGGCGCAACTCAGCGATCAGCCGCTGTGCGGCCTTCGATAAGGACTGCGTCAGCGAAAAAGAAGTGGCGCCTTGTACCAGAGTCGCTCCCAGCACAAATAAAACCAACGGCTGCAGCTTGTCCATGCGGTGCTTATCGATGACGGTATCGATGAAGAATCTCGTGGAGTAGGGCAACACCAGGGCCGCAACCCGGTTGATCACCATCAAGCCAAAGCCGAGCGCAAGCAGCCCGCGCCGAGGACGCATCAGCTTCCAGACTTCCGGCAAAATGGCGCGGAGCCTCTCGACTTTGGGTTTCGTCGGCTCTGTTTTAGGGTCTGTACTCAACTGTTGTTGGACTCCTCCGAGGTTGAATTCGCTTCATTATTACTGCATTGTGACACGTCCCGGCCAGCCGTTGTATGCTCGGGGCGTGGCACGTCCGTCTTCGCCGGAGCACTCTCCAACCGTGGGGCTGTCGCTGGGCCTCCTCATCACGCTTGCCGCGGTCATCGCCTACTCGGCGTACATCACGTGGCAAGTCGCGGGCTTACGTAAGCTCCAGTCGGAACTGATTGACCGCAACCGCAAGGATTCCCTGCAATTGCTGCGCATCCAGAACGACCTCAACCTGCTCGCGGTCGCCATGCGCGACATGATCGACAACGACGAACCATATCCGCTCACCGCGTGGTCGGCGCAATTCCAGCGCATTCGCACCGATCTGGATGATGCCATGCGCCTCGAAGCCCGGCTCGCTCCCACCAGCCGTACCGCCGAACAAAGCGCTTCTCTGAGCAGTTCGATGACGCAATTCTGGGATGCGGTCGATCGTGTGTTTCGCCTCGCTGGCTCCGGCCAGGAAAAAAATGCGCGCGGCCAGATACAACTCTCGCTGCAAGCACGTCAGGCGGCTCTCAGTACGACAGTAGCCCGGCTATTGGTGCAGGATAGTGAAAACGAAGAACAGGCCGCGGAGCGCATCATCCGGATTTATGACCGCGTGCAGCGGCAAGTATATGTGTTCCTGGGCGCAACGTTGGCGGCAATCCTGTTGACCGGATTCTCCATGATCCGCTGGAACCGGCGGCTGTTTGCGCGTATGGCCGAGCTTTCGGAGCGCCGCAGCGAACTGGCCCAGAAACTTATTGCCACGCAGGAGTCGACTCTGCGCTACATTTCGCGCGAACTCCACGACGAATTTGGCCAGATCCTGACCGCGATGGGAGCAATGCTTGGCCGCGCGGGAGCCCACGCTCCCGAAGGTTCGCCCTTGCGCACCGACTTGCAGGAAGTCCGCCAAATCGCGCAGGACACGCTGGACCGCGTAAGAAGCCTGTCGCAAGCCCTGCATCCAGTTATGCTGGATGAGGCAGGGCTCGAGAGCACTCTCGATTGGTACATTCCAACTGTGGAACGGCAAACCGGAATTGCCATATCCTATGAAAAGCAGGGTGCGCCTTTTACGCTGGAGGGCAGCGCAGCGGTGCAGATCTACCGCATTCTGCAGGAAGCATTAAACAATGTGGCGCGGCACTCCGGCGCAAAGCAGGCGTGGGTGCGATTGCGTTTTCTTCCTTCTGCGCTGGAGTTGGAGGTGGAAGACCACGGCGCTGGCTTCAACGGTCGGCCCGCAAAGCAAGGGATCGGGCTGGTAGCGATGCGCGAGCGCTCGGAATTGATGGCAGGCCGAATCGTGTTTTCCACTCCTGCCGATGGCGGTACGGTATTGCATCTGAGCGTACCGCGGGAACAAATTGAGTCTCGGGACATCGAGACTCGGGACAAAGATGCGGGTCGAAAAAATTGAAGATTACAGATTGACGTTTACAAATTGAAGACAAATATGACAAAAAAGATCACGGTACTGCTGGTCGATGATCACGCTCTGGTGCGGCGCGGCTTCCGGCGCATGTTGGAAGATGAACCCGATATTGTAGTTGCCGGCGAGGCCGGGGACGGTGAAGAGGCGATCAAGTTGGCGCGCCAATTGAAGCCGACAGTCGTCGTCATGGATTGCGCTTTGCCCGGCGTGAATGGACTGGACGCTACTCGGCAGATTCTTGAAGATCTTCCCGAAACAGCGGTGCTCATGCTCAGTATGCACTCGGAAAGCACCTGGGTGCGGCAAGCCATCGACGCCGGAGCCAAGGGATACATTTTGAAGAACGCGATGAACCTGGAACTCGGTCCCGCCGTAAGGCGCGTGGCCGGAGGAGAAACTATGTTTGATCCCCAGGTCGAACATCAGTCGACTCTCAAAGGCGAACGCAGCAGCGGCCTTACTCCTCGCGAGCTTGAAGTCTTGCGGATGATTGTTGACGGCAAGTCAAACAAGGAAATTGCGTTAGCGCTCGATCTCAGTTCCAACACCATCGCGGTTCATCGCGCCAACATCATGAACGCCCTCGGCATTCACAAAACAGCCGAGCTTGTGACCTATGCGATTCGCGCCGGGCTGGTGAGCGTTCCGTGAATCTGAATCCGAGATCTTTGAATCCCAGATCTTTGAATCGAAGATCTTTTCTGCGGAATATCGCGGGGCTGGCGTCGATCTCACAGTTGCCATTCTTGCGGGCTCTGGGCCCGGCAGCGCAGCCATCGGAATCACCCGGTTTTCGATTCGTCGATGTGACCACCAGTTCGGGCATTCAGTTCCAGCACAACAGCGGCTCCTTTGGAGGCAAGTTCCTGCCGGAAACTTTGGGCTCCGGCTGCGCTTTCCTGGATTACGACCGCGATGGTTGGCAAGACATTATTCTGATCAATGGAATGGATTGGCCCGGCCACAAGCAGCGGCGCTCCACCCTGCGGCTCTATCACAACAACCGGAACGGTACTTTCACCGACGTCACTTCGCGCGCGGGACTGGATGTTGAAATGTACGGCATGGGCGTGGCCGTCGGCGATTACGACAATGACGGGTTCCCCGACATTCTCGTCACCTGCGTCGGGCAGAATCGGCTATTTCACAACACCGGCAAAGGCACATTTCTCGACGTAACCAATGCCAGCGGCCTCGGTAAGCGCTCAGCGTTCAGCACTTCCGCCCTTTGGTTCGATTACGACCGCGATGGCTTGCTCGACTTGTTTGTCTGCAACTATGTGAAGTGGTCGCCTGAGCACGATGTGTTCTGCAGCCTCGATGGCAAGCACAAATCCTACTGCACGCCCGAGGCTTATCGCGGCGAGACCTGCTGGCTGTTTCGTAATCGCGGCAATGGTACTTTCGAAGATGTCACCGCATCCAGCGGTATTTTTGACAGCAGTTCCAAGTCTCTCGGCGTAGCCATGCTGGATGACAACGCAGATGGCTGGCCCGACTTGCTGGTCGCCAACGATACTCAACCCAACAAGCTGTATCGCAACCAGCGCAACGGAACCTTCAAAGATGCCGCAGTCGAAGTTGGGCTGGCTTTCAGCACTGAGGGTAAAGCCCGCGCCGGCATGGGCGTTGATATCGCCGATTTCACCAATTCAGGTAGTTCGGGTGTCGCCATCACAAACTTCGACAACGAAATGACGGGGCTGTACGAACTCTCGGGAAAAGTTTACCAGGACGTTGCGGCCCAGGCGGGAGTGGGCTTGGCTTCCAAGAATAGTCTGGGATTCGGATGCGCTTTTCTCGATGCGAATCTCGACGGCTGGCTCGACCTCGCCGTGGCCAACGGCCATATCGATGAAACCGTGCGCAACATTCGCGGCAATGTAGGCTATGCCCAGCCTCCGCTTTTGTTTCTCAACAATGGCAACGGCAAGTTTCGCGACGTTGCCGCCGAACTTGGCGGTGGCTTCGATCAGCCGAAGGTCGGACGCGGACTCGCGTACGCCGACTTCGATCGCGATGGCGATCTCGATCTCCTGCTCACCACCAACAATGGCGCGGCCTACCTTTACCGCAACGACCAGCTCGCCGGCAATCGCAGTATTCGTTTTCGCCTCGTCGGTACGAAATCCAACCGTGACGCAATCGGTGCAACCGTACGCATTGTGAGCGGGGAGTTGAGCCAATCGCGTATGGTGAAGAGCGGTTCAAGCTATCTCTCGCAATCCGAACTTCCGCTTACGTTTGGTTTGGGGAAACGCGATCGGGTAGAGCGCGTTGTCATCGAGTGGCCCAGCGGAAGAACGGAAGAGTTCACGAACTTGACGGCAGGGCGAAGCTACGAATGCGCCGAAGGTAAGGGCATCTCTCCACAGAGTGGCTACTGATCCACAACCAGCGCAACATATTCATGGCCGGGTCACCCTTCCAGAAGCGGTCAGGTCAATGTCGACTGATTCGTTCACGCGCAGAAACATCGTGCTCGGATTCTTCATCCCCCACTTTGCATAAGGCACGGCGAAGTGCAGCGTTGCCGTCCAATACCCCGGGGCCATCTGGACTTCAGCCGGAACCGTGAGTTCGTGATCGGCTCCATGGATCGTGAAAATTCCATGCACGTGCACCACAGACTTCGTTTGCGAGGTCACGTCTCCGTCGATGCGATCTGGACGAAATGTAATCTCCGGATAGCGGTCGCTCTCCAGAACTTCTCTGTGCATTTTCCGGTCACGCATTCCGCTGCCGCTTTCGCCACTTTTAGCGTCCACCACAATTTCGCCGCTTAGCTTTCCGGAAGCGGTAGCCAGGCGCAGCGTGCCTTCCTTTAGGCGAAATGTTCCGCGAACCGTGTGGAGCACATCCCCTAGCGTGAAGTTAATGGTGGTGTGTTGCGGATCCAGGTGGAAAGTGGTGTCCTGCGCGGCAGCCCCAACCCGCGCCACAGTGAGCAACACAATCACCGCGAGAATCGGCAAGGAGACGCTACTTCGCCGGAAGGCCTGAGCGCTTTCTTTCATCGGCTATGCTGTCAGTAGTCCCCATCCCAGCGTTAGCCCATCCGCAGCCAGTCGAATCGGCGAAAGCCTTCCCACGTGCAGAGCCAGCAGCCGGCGAAAAATTTCAGGACGCCGGTGAAGAACCCGGAGCGTACGCTGCTGAAACACCGGTCGCCCATCGAGCGTGAGCATCAACCGTGCCATAAGCGAGGGACGAATCGCCAAGCGCCGGTGTGCCGTCTGGTACCCGGCTAGCGTGCCGGCTTTGAGACAGTTCGCCAGCGCCACCGCCTGATTAAAAGCCAGACCCAAACCTTCGCCCGTGATGGCATCGACCGTGCCCGAAGCATCGCCGATCAACGCCACATTTTTTCTCCAGACGCGCTTCAGCTTGCAATTGGCGGAGACTGCGCCCCTTTCGGCGGACGTGGCTTCAGCCCCGCGCAGGCGGGAGTTGAGTTCGGGAAACTCGGGCAGAGATTCTTCCAGGCGAAGCTCGGAGTCGGAGGAGGCGACAGCCACACAGACCTGCTCTCGGCCCACGGCAGTGGCATAGGCCTGACTGCGTTTTCCCCAGTATATTTCCATGCGATCAGTCCAAGGCTTCACACGATAATGCCGGCGAAAGGCGTAGCGGAGTTTGGTTCGTGAATAGGCTTCAAGACCCGCCCACCGGCGCACCCGCGAGCTAGCGCCATCTGCTCCGATAATCCACGAGGCTCGGATGTTTCCATCCCCCACTCGAACCTCGTCACCAGATATCCCCGTAACTACACTCTGCCACAGCAGATCGACTCCCACTGCGGCCGCACGTTCCACCATGATGCGATGCAGCGCGGTCCGGCGGAGTGACAGACCGTAAGAATCGGAAGGAAAAACCGCTTCCGCGGACAAGCCAGAGCTGAGGAAGCGCACGCCGCGCAAAGAATAAAAATCCGCGGCGGGTAGGGCAACCCCCAGCTTCTTGAGCGCCGCAATTGCATCCGGCATGAGCGCTTCACCACAACCCTTGTCAATCGGCGGTTTGCCCCCGTCGGCAACCATTACTCTGAATCCTTGCTGGCGCGCGGCAATTGCCCCTGCCAGACCCGCTGGGCCGCCGCCGATCACAAAGATATCTGTCGAGTTCAACAACTGACGGCCTCACCATTGCAGAAGTAAAAGTTCGGAACAAAAACCCGGCCCCATGGCCGCTAGCAACCCTAACGTGCCCGGCTCAGGGCGCCGGTTCTTCATCACGTCCTCAAGCACACAAAGCACAGAAGCCGACGACAAGTTTCCTACCTTGCGCAAACAATCCCACGAGGCATCCAGCTCTCCGTTGTGCAATCCCAGAGCGTCAGCCGATGCATCTAGTACCTTGGGTCCCCCAGTGTGCAGAACGAAACTCTTAAGATCGCTTCGCTGGTGCCCATTGTCCGCCAGGAAAGCGTCCACGTCCCGCCCAAGGTTCTTGCGGATAAGAGTCGGAACTTCGGTCGATAGTATGATGCGGAATCCTCTTTCAGAAATGTTCCAGCCCATCATTTCTTCTGTGTCGGGATAAAAGACCGAGCGTGTGGCGAGAATAGTAGGCCCGGAGTTCTCGGGCCGCGACGCTTCAAACTCGTCCCCGGTCACAATCACAGCCGCGGAGCCATCGGCGAAAAGCCCGGAGGAAATCAGGTTGGCGACCGACAGATCCTCGCGCTGCAATGTGAGCGAACAGAGTTCGACCGAAACCAGGGCCGCGGCCTGCTTAGGATAGGCACGAACATAATCTGAAGCGCGAGCGATTCCCGCGGCCCCAGCTACGCATCCCAAACCAAAGATCGGTGTGCGCCGAATGTTTGCCGGCAGCCCCATTCGGTTGATCAACATCCCGTCGATCGAGGGGCTGGCGACACCAGTCACCGTGGTAAATAGCAAGCACCCCAGGTCCTCGGGCTCCACGCCCGCACTCTGAAGCGCCCGGCACAGAGCCTGTTCCCCCAATTCCTGCGCCACCCTGATCCAAATGTCGTTGGCTTGGCCCCAAGTCTTGATGTCCACATATTCTTCGGCAGGAATTGCCAGGTAACGGCCATCCACCGTGACATTTCGATGCAGGCGCGCCAATAGTAGCGGATTCTTAAGCCGGTCTCCCCAAAAATCCTGGAGGCGATCCAAAAGAACTTTCTGTGTGTAGTAATGCTTCGGGAACGCGCTTGCCGCGCTTGCGATCTTCATGGGTTCTGGGTCCTGACCTTGGTCTCGGCACGGAACCCGCCCCCAAGTCGATCGAATCTGGGAAACTCCTCTCCCCGATTAGATGGCGGCGGCTCCCGTAGTGGTTGCAACGGGATGCCCGGTACCGGCCTAGGTATTGTCGCAGAGTTGAGGATTTTTGTTTGTCCTAAGCTCTTTAAACAAAGAAAAATAGAGTCGCCCTCACCCTTGTGTCTTTACGACGCCCGTCCGTTCCATGCACGGCTACAGATGTTTCGCTTACTTCAATATTGCAATCGATGTCGGACTGCCGCCCACGCTATAAGTAAAAATGGTGTTCAGACTTCCGCTGGCGATGCCGAACGCCTGTATCCCCGCGGCTCCGCCTTGGTTGCCCACATACAAGTATCCTCCATTCGGGTCCAGCGTAACCACACTCGGCCCCGCTTCCGAGTTAAACGGGGCATCGGTAACCTCCACAGGAAATCCCGTACCCGCTGTGATGGTATAGGTCCCGATATTATTGGATCCCTGATTGGCCACGTAGAGGTAGCTCCCCGTGGAATCCAAAGTGAGCGCGACCGGATTCTTCTGTGTGTCCGCGAGCGGAGATTGAGGAACCTGTTGCAGCGTACCCGCCGGGCCCGGCGTGCCAGTTACGCACGAAGCCGGAACGATGCAGTAGATGGAGATGGAGTTCGCAGACGCATTAGCGGCATACAAATATGACCCGCTCGGGTCGATTGCCAGCCCGGAAGGATCATTATCCGCGGTGGGAGTAGATTTAACAAAACTAAGCACTCCCGCATTCACGGCGAAGACTGCGATCACCCCCGTCGGCTGGCTTGGTGCGCTCACGTAGAGAAAAGCTCCCGAGGGCGAGATCTGCATATTGGTCGGCACCAGGTTAATCGAAAACGGAGAGCCGGCAACCGGAGTCAACGCGCCGCTACTGGCAGCGATCGACAAAACAGAGATAGAGTTTGACTTGACGTTGGCCACGTACAAATATTGCCCCGCCGGGTCCATCGCCAGAAGAAATGGCAGCGTTCCTACCGGAGTCCTGGGAGTGATCTCGTTCACGGTTCCGTCGCTGTTAATGTCGAACAGGGAAACATCGTTTTCGCCTTGGCCCGGATTCGCAGCGTACAAGTATTTTCCGGAGGGATGAAGCACGACAGACTGAATTCCGTTACCCACCGCGTACGGGCTCTCGGAAAGCTGGGTGAGCACTCCAGAGTAAGGATCTTCCCGAAACACCGCCAGTTGACTGGCGGCAGGAATGGCCGCATACACAAAGTGGCTCGCCGTCTTTCCGCAACTGACCAAACCCGCAACACTTGCGAACACCAATACCAGGACCAGAGCCTTCTGAAGCATCCGTAACTCCTGAGAGAATTTAAACGCGAAGAACAATAATACCGGGCTGCCGGAAAATCGGCACCGAATCACAACATTTTCTCTATCATACTTCGGCGACCCTAAAAGAAGCGGCAGCCCGCAGACGCCTCTCCGGCCGTGGGCGAAGGATTCTGGGACGTGGCTGCCTCTTCGTCAAACCGTGCTGCCGCTGACACCTGCGATGCCAAGCGGCTGAAATCGGGTTGCACGCGGTCAACCGTTCCAGGGTATCTCACATTTTGAAAGCTTTAAGCGCTAATCCGCCGAATGAGCCGGGCTTGGCCGCGGCGCGCCGGACAAGGACAAACCTTCTCCACCGCGCAACGCCAGCCGTAGGCGGTCAAGATAAACATACACGACTGGAGTCGTGAAGAGCGTCAGCGCCTGGCTGACAATGAGTCCGCCGACAATCGTTATGCCCAAAGGCCGGTGCAGTTCGGAGCCCGTCCCGGTGCCGAGCGCCAGCGGCAGTCCGCCCAACAGAGCCGCCATCGTTGTCATCATGATGGGCCGGAAGCGCAGAAGGCAAGCCTCATAAATGGCATCGACCGGTTTCTTCCCCTGCGTGCGCTCCACCTCAAGGGCCACATCGATCATCATAATCGCGTTCTTCTTGACCAACCCGATCAGCAGGATGATCCCGATCGTTCCAATCACGTTGAGTTCGTTGTGCGTCAGCAGCAGCGCCAGCAGTGCCCCCAGGCCCGCTGAAGGAATTGTCGAGAGAATCGTGATGGGGTGAATATAGCTCTCGTAAAGCATGCCCAGCACGATGTAAACCGTTATCAGTGCGGTGAGAATCAGGATCGGCTCGCTCGATTTCACGTCCTGGAACGCGGCCGCCGTGCCCTGGAAACTCGCCTGAATCGTGGCTGGAAATCCGATGGAACGTTGCGCGTTGTTGATGGCCAGAGTCGCCTCTCCAAGTGAGATCCCTGGCGCCAGGTTAAACGAAATCGTGACCGATGGAAACTGGCCCTGGTGATTCACAGCCAAAGGTATGTTAGAGGGCGTGAAGTGAGTGAACGCCGCCAACGGTATGGGTGTGCCGCTCGAAGATCGCAGGTAAATATTCTGCAGGGCCTCAGTCGTCTGTTGGAACTCCGGCGCCACTTCCATGACTACGTGGTACTGATTCAGCGGGCGGTACATGGTGGATACTTGCCGCTGTCCGAATGCATCATAGAGCGCATTGTCGATGTCCTGCGCAGCCACCCCCAGGCGGCTGGCGGTATCGCGGTCGATCACCAACTTTGCCTGTAATCCCCTATCCTGCTGGTCTGTATTCACGTCCCGCAGTTCTGGCAGAGGACGCATTTTTGCCAACAACTGCGGCGCCCAGGCATTGAGTTCATTTAAATCTTCGCCCTGCAGCGTGTATTGGTATTGCGCATTTCCGTAGCGCCCACCAATGGTGAGGTCTTGATAGGATTGCAGATAGAGCGTGGCGCCCGGCACCACCGCCAGCTGGCCACGTAGACGGTTGATCACATCATCCGCGGTAACATTGGGGCAGGACTGCCAGAAATGACGCGCCGGACACTTCGCGCGTTCTGCCAGCGGCTTCAACATGATGAAAAACCGGCCTTGATTCGAAACCGTGTTTCCTCCCGCAAATCCGACGATTGTATTCACCGCGGGGTCGGTCATCACAATCCTGACGTAGCTCTCCATCTTGTCACGCATCGCCTGGAAGGAAATGTCCTGCGCCGCCTGCACCGATCCCCCGATGCGCCCCGTATCCTGCTGCGGGAAAAAGCCCTTCGGCACAATGATGTAGAGATACACGGTCAGGCACGCCACCAGGATGGTCACGATCAGGGTGACGAGTTGGTAGTCCAAAACCCACCTGAGCGCATGACGGTAAGTCACCAGAGTTTTATCGAAAATCCATTCACTGCCGCGATAAAAGAAATTGTGGCGCTCATCTTTCGCCGGGCGCAGAAACTTGGCGCACATGGTGGGAGTCGTGGTGAGAGATACCAGCAACGAAACTCCGATCGCAATGCTCAACGTGACCGCGAACTCGCGAAACAGCCGGCCCACAATTCCACCCATCAGCAACAACGGGATGAACACTGCAACCAGGGATACGCTCATCGAAATCACGGTGAATCCGATCTCGGACGCCCCTTTGAACGCCGCCTGCACCGCGTCCATACCCTGCTCTACGTAACGTGTGATGTTTTCCAGGACCACGATGGCGTCATCCACCACGAATCCCGTGGAAATCGCCAGCGCCATCAGCGACAGATTGTCCAGGCTATAACCCAGCAGATACATGCCTGAGAACGTGCCCACCAGCGAAAGCGGCACCGCGATGCTGGGAATAATTGTCGCCCGCACGGTCCGCAAAAATGCGAACACTACGAGGATCACAAGAATGATCGAGATAATCAGCGTGGTTTCAATGTCTTTTACCGACGCCCGAACCGTGACCGTGCGATCCATCGCTATGGTGAGTGCGATCGCCGGGGAAATCGAAGACTGCAAGTACGGCATCAAGGCAACCACGCGGTCCACGGTCTCAATAACGTTGGCTCCGGGCTGGCGGAAAATAATAATTAGAACGCTCGGCTTGCCACCAGCTCCGTGCGAGAGACCCTCTTTATTGCCAAGCAGTCCGATGTTGCGGACGTCTATAACCGAATCTTCCACTTCAGCCACGTCCCCCAGTCGGACCGGGGCGCCATTGTGGTAAGCCACGATCAGGGGCCGGTACTGATCCGCGGTAAACAGTTGGTCGTTGTCGTTGAAATTCCAGGAGGTCGTGTTGTCCGATACCTGCCCCTTAGCCTGATTCGAGTTGGCCAGATTGAGCGCGTTGCGCACCGTGTCCAGCCCCACGCCCAGTTTGTTGAGCAGCATCGGATTTACTTCCGCGCGCACCCCGGGCTGCGCCGCCCCACCCACAAATACCGTGCCCACGCCCGCCACCTGAGCCAGCTTCTGCGACAGAATGGAGTCGGCTGCATCGTACATCTGCGGCACCGTCTCCGTATCCGAAGTAAGGGCCAGAATCAGAATCGGCGCATCCGCCGGGTTAGCCTTGCGATAAGTCGGATTGCTCGGCAGGTTGGCAGGAAGTTGACTGCGTGCGGCATTGATCGCCGCCTGCACATCGCGCCCCGCCGCGTCGATGTTCCGGTTCAGATCAAACTGCAGGACGATGCTGGTCGAGCCCAACTGGCTCGTCGAGGTCATCTGGTTGACCGCCGCGATTCGTCCAAACTGCCGCTCCAGCGGGGTCGCCACCGAAGACGCCATGGTTTGCGGATCCGCACCCGGCAGGCTTGCGCCCACACTGATCACAGGGAAATCTACTCTGGGCAGCGAAGACACGGGCAGGTAATTAAACGCAAGAATTCCGGAAAGCAGCAGCGCCGCCGCCAGCAGCGACGTGCCAATCGGACGCCGGATAAATGGAGCCGAAATACTCATCGCGAATGCGGAAGTAAAAAGTCAGAAGTCAGAATCAAGTAGTCAGTATGCAAAAGCGCAAAGCACCATCTTTACTTTGCATTCTGACTGTCTTTACTTTTGCATTCTGACTTCTTACTTCTGACTTTTCACTTCTCACTTCCCCTTTTAGTCGCCAATCCCCTCCTGCGGAATCGGATTGCCGATCTTGTACTTCTCAAACCTGTGCGCCAGCCGGTCAAACCACAGATAGACTACGGGCGTCGTGTAAAGGGTGAGCAATTGGCTGAGAATCAAACCACCCACGATCGTGATGCCCAAAGGACGCCGCAACTCCGCGCCCGTCCCCGATCCTAACGCCAGCGGCAAACCACCCAGCAGCGCCGCCATCGTGGTCATCATGATAGGGCGGAAGCGCAGCAGGCACGCCTGAAAAATCGCCTCTTCCGGCGGCTTATGCTCCTCGCGCTCCGCCTCAAGCGCGAAATCGATCATCATAATCGCGTTCTTCTTTACAATGCCGATCAGCAAAATAATTCCGATCAAAGCTACAACCGTGAGGTCGTTGCCGGTCAGCTGCAGCGCCAGAATCGCGCCCACCCCCGCGGATGGCAGTGTGGAAAGAATCGTGATGGGATGAATGTAGCTCTCATACAACACTCCCAGAACGATGTACACCGTGATGATTGCCGCCAGAATCAGAAACGGTTCACTGGCTAGAGAATTCTGGAATGCCGCCGCCGTTCCCTGAAATGCCGCGTGGATACTGGTCGGCAACTGAATATCTTTCTCCGCCTTCTCGATGGCTTTCGTAGCCTCGCCCAGCGAAGCACCGGGGGCAAGGTTGAAAGAAAGTGTCACGACGGGAAATTGTCCCTGATGGTTTACGGCGAGAGTCGTATTTATCGATTGCATCTTCGTAAACGTCGAGAGCGGGACTGGGGCTCCACTGGTGGTCGCTGTCGCTGCATTCGCGCTCGGCGCGCCGGTATTCGCAATCGTGCTGGCCGGACGAACGTACACATCGTTCATCGCATCGGGAGTCTTGGCGAAACTCGGCAGAACTTCCAACACCACGTGATACTGGTTCAACTGCGTAAAGATGGTCGAGACCAGCCGCTGCCCAAAAGCGTCATAGAGCGTGTTATCGATAGCCTGCGGAAGAATGCCCAGCCGCGACGCCGTGTCCCGGTCGATCGTAAGGTTGGTCCTTAGGCCGCCGTTGAGCTGGTCTGTGGCCACATCTCGCAGCTCCGGAGCGGCTCGTAACCTATCCACCAGCTTCGGCGTCCATTGCGCGAGTTCCTGAGCGTCGGCGTCTTCGATGGAGTATTGAAACTGCGTGCGGCTCACCCGATCCTCCACCGTCAAATCCTGCACCGGCTGCATGTAAAGAGTGATTCCGTGCACCTCCGCCAGTGCCGGCTGCAGACGCCGAATGATCGAAGAAGCATCATCGTTGCGCTCGTCGCGCGGCTTCAAATTAATCTGAATGCGGCCGCTGTTCGGAGTTGTATTCGTGCCATCCACCCCGATAAACGAAGACAGGCTCTCCACATCCTTATCCTGAAGAATCACCTTCGCCAGCTGCTGCTGGCGCTGAGACATTGCGTCGAACGAAATATTATCCGCCGCCTCCGAAATTCCAAGAATTACGCCCGTATCCTGCACCGGGAAAAATCCCTTGGGCACAATCACATACAAAACCAGTGTAAGAATCAGGGTTCCGAAGGTCACCAGCAAAGTAGCCGTCTGGTGCTTCAGCACCCATTTCACGGTGCGGCCGTAAAACGCAATGACCCGGTTGTAATAATCCTCCGTCACCTCATAGAAGCGGCCCTTCTCACCTTCCTTGCGGTGCTTGAGAAGTTTTGCGCACATCATCGGCGTCAAGCTTAGGGAAACCGCTGCCGACACCAGAATGGTTACCGCTAACGTGACCGCAAACTCGCGGAACAGTCGTCCGACAATGTCCCCCATGAACAACAGAGGAATCAGCACCGCAATCAGTGAAACCGTAAGCGAGACAATGGTGAACCCAATCTGTCCCGACCCCTTAAGAGCCGCATCCAGCGGCGAATCTCCGGCCTCCAGATAGCGGTCGATATTCTCGATCATGACAATCGCATCGTCCACCACAAATCCCGTGGAGATGGTCAACGCCATGAGCGTCAGATTGTTGAGGCTGTATCCCAGTAAGTACATCACGCCAAATGTCCCAATGATCGACAAGGGGACTGCGACGGTGGGAATGAACGTGGCCCGCAAGTTTCGCAGGAAGAAGAAAATCACGATCACCACCAGCACGATAGTCAGCCCCAACTCAAAATATGCATCTTTCACAGATGCGCGGATCGTCGTGGTCCGGTCCGTGAGAATTTGTACCTTCACTGCCGACGGCAACGATGCCTGCAGTTGAGGCAGCAACTTCTTGATCCGGTCGACCACGCTGATGATGTTCGCGCCCGGCTGGCGCTGGATGTTTACGATCACCGCGGGCGTCTGGTTCATCCAGGCCGCGAGCAGCGTGTTTTCCGTGCCGTCGATCACGTTCGCGATATCGCTTAAGCGCACGGGAGCGCCGTTGCGATAGGCGATCACAATCGGCTTGTATTGCGCGCTCGTAAAAAGCTGATCGTTGGCGCCGATGGTGTACGACTGCCGCGCCCCATCAATGACGCCCTTGGCCTGGTCCACATTCGCCTCGGCCAGTGCCGTGCGTACATCCTCCAGGCTCAATCCATAGGAAGCCAGCGCCGTGGGGTTCACTTGCACTCGTACGGCGGGCTTCTGTCCACCACTGATGGAAACCAGCCCCACACCGGGCAACTGCGAAATTTTCTGCGCCAGGGCAGTGTCGGCCAGATCTTCCACCTTGGACAGCGGCAGCGAATCCGAACTGAGCGCCAGCGTGAGAATAGGCGAATCCGCCGGATTCACTTTGTTGTAGATCGGCGGATTCGGCAAATCGGCGGGCAGGTACGTAGCTGCCGCATTCACCGCAGCCTGCACCTGCTGTTCCTCCACGTCAATGTTCTGGTCGAGGCCGAATTGCAGCGTGATCACTGAACTGCCAAACGAACTTGTGGAGGTCATCTGGCTCAGTCCCGGCACTTGCCCGAACTGCCGCTCCAGCGGNNGCAGAGACCGGCAGTTGCAGAAATGCCACCCACCCCACCAACAGCACGCCCACCATCAACAACGTGGTCGCCACTGGCCGGAGAATGAATAAGCGTGAAGGACTCATGAAGCTGGGGTTCCTGAAGCTGGGGTTCCTGAGGCCGGGGCGCCTCTCCCATTTTTTCCATTGGGAGTATCGGCCGGATTTGCCGTGCGCGGCTCAACCTTGCTGCCCGTCTGTAATTTGTCCTGACCGTCAGTCACAACCGTGTCTCCCGGCACCACTCCACTCGCAACCACTGTCACCACGCCCTGCGTGAGCGAAATCGCGACCGTGCGGGCTTCGACCGTGCTATCCGCCTTCACCACATACACGAAAGCTCCCTGCGGGCCGCGTTGAATCGCCGCGGTTGGCACCACCGTGCTGTTCTTGCGAGTCTC
>PKVZ01000023.1 GCA_003131635.1 Acidobacteriaceae bacterium | reverse complement strand
ATTTGTGCTACGTGCTATCTAGGGCCAGTTTTCGGAATCGTAGTTTTTCCGCCGGAGGCTAGTTCGGAAGAGACTTAGAGAAGAGCCATGGAAATAGCTTCGGTTCGTCGTAGGCTTTGTCCCAACTGGCGTGCCCGACGCCGAGAAATTCCGTGTAGTGGACTTCGGCACCGATCTGCTTCATAGCTTCGCTCATTCGTTGAGATTCGGTGACCGGAACTATTTTGTCGTCGGCGCCATGAAAGATCCAGACAGGAATCTTGCCGACCCGGTGTGCTGCGTCGAGATATGATTCCGGTGAATCGGGAGGTGTGAGTTTTACCAGAGCGCGGACGTTGAACCCTGTCACGACCGACCCACAGCATCAGGGGCGACTCCTTTCCGTCTTGAGTGTTGAGCCAAATCAAATCCTAGAGACAAAGGAGTGCATTCCAGCAGAGAGTTGGGAAAAGGCACAAAAGGATCATCGAGGCCGCTGGTTCTGGTCTCTTCCCGCACTAGACATTTTCGAGATCGAGGGCTTTCCGTCGGCCTACGATCTAATTCCAAAGAGCTACCGCCTTCTTGGGATGATGGTGAATCGGGCGAACGTGGTTGAGGTAGAGCGAGAGGAGCGTGAGGCGGTTCTGGATGTCGCTCTGATTCCGGTTCCTTTTGTACGACCGACTATCACAGGCAAGTTTAGGGCACAGCGAACGTTTCTGAACCTTGACCAAGAAATCAAACGGGAAATTGGCCGGATGGGGGGCGGCATTCTTAGTCGAGTTGCCCGTAGCGGCGTGGAAGAGACGACTGTGAATCCGATCAGAACCGCCCGCAACGAGACAGACCTTAACATCATGTTTGGTGAGAAGTGGGACGAACAGAACGGACTATGTTTTCTGTGCAACGGGCCGCTGGTGACTAAATCAAGCAACTACCTGCTGCAACCCTCTCCTGATCGCATCAACAGTCAAGACCCGGCATACAGCAAGGCGAACACTAGCATCACGCATCTCGGCTGTAACCTCGCCAAGAACAAATGCACGGTCGCAGAGTTTGAAGACTGGCTGTCGGTCGTTCGAGGAGACCCAGCCTGAATCCCCCGATGCCGTGAGCAGTTCGTTCCGCACCGGAATAATCAGAAAAGAGTCGTTTGCGTTTGGGCTGGAGCGATCTGCATAGGCATCGAACACTCGGCGTCGTCGTTTGCCACGGAGTTGACCCGACTGCTCACCGGGTAGCGCCGCATCATCCGGGCGTCGTAGGGCTTGAGCATGTCGGACACTGCTCTCATGTTCTGCATTCCTGGATCGAGGATGACTGGCATTCGATCATGGACGGATGCGGTCACAGCATTCGGAGTCGTAGTCAGGATCGAGCACGACTTGACCCACTGTCCATTCGGGTCTTTCCAGCGATCCCACAGCCCTGCGAATGCGAACAACGCCCCGTCATTGACTTCAAAGCAGTACGGCTGTTTCGCTTTTCCCGCCCGCTGCCACTCGTAAAACCCGTCCGCAGGATGAGACATCTACGGTTGGCGAGTGGATCACGGAATGCAGGCTTCGTCGCCGCCGTCTCCGATCTGGCGTTAATCATCATCGGTTCTTTTGGGTTCTGCCGGATCACTGGAACGGGTTGGGTGGGTGCGATGTTGTAGCGGGGATTCCACTCAGGTTCATCAGACGCNNGGAAACGAACTACAAGAGCTTTTTACGAATACAGAGGGCTGCCTTATCAATCTCAGGAAACATCGTGCTTTCGTTGAAAGACATTCTGTCTCGTTCCTTCACAATTTTTCCCTTTTGCCTAACGTTGACCCTGACCCTCTCGATTGTGATTCCAGGAATCGGATGACTGTCTAACGCAGGAGCTAGACCGAGAGTAGGGCGTTATATGTCGAGTTGGGTGTGATGGGAGTCAAGTAGGTCTCCGGCTACTCTTATGGTTCAACTGCAACCAGAAGATGAGGGCCGGAGGATCAGGCCAAAGCGGTTGACTTTGTGACGTGTTTGGAAAACCGAGTTCGTCGTTTCCCAGGAGCCCCGTTTCACGGGCCCAATCCTATAACGCTTCTGGCGTAGTCTTTCGAGGTTCAGACCAGCGCGGATAGAGTTCCGATGCTCCACGCGGGTTAGCCGGAAGCTTATAGTTCAGACGCGCACTTCGGTTGTGGGGATGTGGGAAAGCAGACTACGCTTCCCACATCTCCACAGCCTGACTGCGGCACGGTGAGATATCTCGCTCTATCACACCGGGCCCTCCGGTTATCGTGGGATGGAGAGTGTCAATCCTCCTATCCCACCTTTAGTCATTGAAATCCACTACGACAGCTCCCCATGCGTATGGAGCGTAATAGCTATCCCCGGGATAGCTGGCAGTAAGGATATGCTGTCCGGTGGCCGTTATCGTCACCGTGGCTTTGGCTGTGATGCCGTTTCCGGAGAGCGTAGCCGTGCCTACCTGAATTGGGGCGGCTCCGGCGATACTATCCCAGAATGTAATGGTGCAGGCCGGGCATCCGGATGCGGACAGTTGCGGGGACTCCATTGTGTCGTACTCAGAACCCGCCTGCAGAGTGGCCTGCAAAGTGAGCTGGTACGAAGATCCGGAGGCAGTACAAGGCGAGGATGGGGAGCACTGCTGGTTGGTGGCCGATGAAGTCGACATGACCAGTTCTCCAACCAGAGGCTGGGGATTAGCAGAGTAAGGAGTAACACATCCGCTGGTACAAGCGGTGCCGCTGACGACCGACCCAGTGCCGGCAGCGAGCTGTGCCTGTAAGGTGGAGTTTACCGGGTTGGGGCCAACGGTAAAGTCGCCGTATGCGTCGCCGCTCCATCCGGGGCTGCAGCTTGGAGTATTCGGACCGTTGAAGCTCCCAGTCGCCGTAAAGTTGTTAAACGCCATCGTGCTCTGGTGACTCGCGCTCCAGCTTTGAAACGACATGGACCCCGGTGTTGTGCCAAGGGTTACGTCTTGAAAGAGGAAGTCGCTGTAGGTAGGGGCTGTGCCTGGGCATGAGTAATAGGGATACACCCATATCCCATTGCCCTCGTACTGGATGTACAGTCCTTCATAGTTCACTTTGCTGACCGTAGCTGCGTTAGTCCCGTCGTCCGGGGACTTGACCTTGATACAGGTATCGCGGGTCGTGCTCAGCGTAGCTCCGGCTCCGTTTTTCGTGGGGCCGCTGCAGAAGACATTGGTATACCAGATGTTATCGATGCCTCCGCCTGTGGCACTGCCTATGGACATGCCCAAGCCCGAGTATTTGTGGATATTGATATAGTTGGCGTTCTGCGTCGCGTAGCCGGCCGTCGTAGACTTGATGGCAGAGTCATCATCTCCGTTGCTGACATATACATCCCTAACCGTAAAGTTGCAAACACCACTGATCGGATCGAATCCATCCGTGTTATCCGTATCGAAGGGATCGACAATCTTGACGCCCCACAAAGTTAAGCCGCTGGTCGCGCACGCTTCCCCGCTGGTCGCACCCGCCCATTGGATGCCAAACCCCGGCGTATTCTGAAGGGTGATCTTGTATAGCACCACGCTGTTTGAGCCGCTCGGTATGTTGATTGCTTCCGGTGGGCTGGAAAAGCCTCCGAGTCCTGTGTCGTAGTTCGAGCCTTGCGGCATTCCATACTGATTTGACTCCGTCTCGCTGTGGGTGTTTAAGAACGCGGCAATGGTGTTGTAATAGAAACCGCAGATTGTGCCGGAACTCGATCCAGAAGCCAGGCATGTCGCGTTGCTGGTGAATTGCGCCCATCCACGATAGTCGATACGTCCATAGCCCATGAGGGCAGAGCCGTTGTCCATGGTTATGGCCGGTTTGCAGTGGCTGCCGTTGATTCCGCTTCCAGAAATAAGCGTTCCGCACGTTCCCCCGTTGTTGTAGGTGGAGGGGGCACGTGACATATAGACAGTGACGCCGGCATCTACGATCAAGGTTTTGTTTGCAGGCACGGTGAAGGGCGTCATAACGAGTGCCGATTGCTGGCTGCTGCCTGGCTCCAGTTCTATGCAACTGTTCGATCCATTTAGGGCATTTACTACTGCCGTATAGTCAGACGTCTCCGCGGAAACATAACTGCTTGAGGACGAAGACGGCTCGAAGTCGGAGCTTCCCGTCGCCCCCAGGGTTCCCTGGGTTCCGGTGCCCCCATGGGCCGAACCTGCGGTGGCATTATATGGATCAATGTTCACAGCATTGGTCCACACACTATATTTGGTTGCGTTCACGACTGCGCAGCCGGTCGGAAATGCGGGCTCCGTTACCGTTCTCGAGTCTCCGGAGGGCGCACCAGAGTCCCCCCAGGTTGTGTAGTAGTTACATGTGTTTTCGCTTTGCGCATAACCCGAGGCTGTCGCGTTGGCGCAAATGGTTTCCATGTAGGGGGAGTCCGCGGGCTTGATGTAGATAGGTTTATTGTTGTAAGCCGTAGAGGGCGTACATGTTCCAGTGTTCACATAACAATATTGAATTGAAGCTCCGGCGGTGCCGTCCTCAATGATTGTGTCTTGCGGCCACATATACGCCCCGGATGGCAGGCTAATTGTGGGAGTTGCTGTGGTCTGGGCATGAGATGCTGTTGACCCAAGAAGACCGATTATCGCTAAACCAAGTGATAGTTGAATTTTCATAGTTATCTCTTTTCTAAGTCCGGTCATTTGTACCGGGGGAATAGGTTAGTGGTCGTGCGGCAAAGAGATATATCTTCTCTTGCTGTAATCGAGTGAGGAAAGTAGGATGCGTTATCTATCTTCTACGGCATACGCCGAATAACTTCTGTCTCTTATTGCCCAGTTTCTGGAGGGCACATTCGCAGTCCGGTTTCTAGTAGGGCATTACGCGAATGCAATGCGATCAGAAGCTGGGGATTCGGCCATGCGAGTTGACTCTTGTCGGCATTTTGAGGTTTGTGTCCGGAATACCTTCCGGTTGGCCGGCCAATCCGAAGTTGGACCGATCAGTCATTAGAAGTGCGTTTTCTCGTTACTAATCTGGTGAAACTCCCTACAAGCTGGCTTCTGGCTCGTGGGGGGGCACATTCAGATCAAGACGCCTTTTTTCAAAACGGATTACTTCCGGTTAACTTGTTAACTTAGCGGGCGTAGAATGAACGCGACTGGCGACTACTACAGCGTCGCATACTCGGCTTTGGCTTCTTTCAGGATGGGGATGTCGGGGTCGGCGTCTTTCCGTAGC
The DNA here is from genome assembly GCA_003131635.1 of Acidobacteriaceae bacterium. GTDB lineage: Bacteria > Acidobacteriota > Terriglobia > Terriglobales > Acidobacteriaceae > Sulfotelmatobacter. Next base: position 2,600 of record PKVZ01000023.1, on the reverse strand, counting down.
GTGAGGAAATCTTTGTAGGCGGCGAGCGCCCGGACGCGGGCGGCATCAGCTTCGGCCCATTCCGCTAAGAAAGTACACGCCCGTGCGGCCGGGATCGCTACCGTTGGCGATCTTGATCGCATTGGTCTGGCCGCCCTTCCCAAGTCAGGTTGGGCAGCGGAATGAGCTGCGTGAACGCTGTGTATGGAGCCGAGGTGGCTACCCCGAGAGCGGATTCAACCTCAGTAATATTCAGGTACGGCAGGAGAGTCCTCTTCGGCTTTCCGGGAAAGAAGAATCAACCGGGCCGAGATGGCTTGTAGCGGTCGCCTCGCCCGACCTCTTTTTGCCGGGCTTTGCCGGTCTCATCGACGTCTTCAAATTGCGGCACGGTTATAACCGGCGTCCCGGAGGCGCTTGATGTCCGCCTCGTGCACAATGGCGTGGGTCATGAAGGCGCCGTGCTTGTCATGGCGGGGGCCATGGTCCAGCACTTGAATCTTGTGTACGCGCACCAGATCGGTCATGGCTGAGCCGCTAGGGCTGGAAATCGAGATGCGATATCGTGGCATGGGATCCACCTCGCAGGTTGTGTTCTCTATCAATCTTGCCCCGCCGGGCCCTAAGATGAGGCGGTTGAAATGCGGGCGCAGTCGAGGTGCTACTTAACTCTGTTTCGGTCGGTTGCGCCTGCCGCAAAGACTGCGCCTATTTTTCCCGTCCTTCATGGCCGCACGGACAGCGCCTGACAATGTGAATCTCATCCAGGCTGGTGCTGGGCAAGAATTCGCTGTCATCATTCGGCATGTATCTGGCCGATACCACGTGTTGGCCGACATGCAAGCGAGCCGTCTCGTAGGTAGCGGAGCCCTTCACGAGCTTGATCCGCTGTCCCGCTTCGGAGCCGTCGATGAAGAACTGCACGGACCCAGTTGGAAGCCCTTTCGCAGTGGGAGAGTCTGGCGTCACGACTGCGGTGAAAGTGGCCCATTCTCCCACCTGCGTAGGATCTTCTTCGTCACTCACCGTGGTCGTGGTTGAGTCGAGCTGGATCCGCTGGCTGAAATGGTAGACTTTCGCGAAATCGAGATTACCGGTGGCCATCACGTCAAAAACGCAGTCACCGTGCATGTTCTTGGCCCGGATTTGGGTGCAGGCACGTTCTGCCACAGCTTGACTGGCAGGCTCTACAGGTTTCACCCGCGGCAGGACACATGGAGGTTTCTCCAGTGGCCAACTGCGCAGCGTGAATGTTTCGGTAGACGTGCCCGGGGCATAGTCGAAGAGGCTGGTTTTGTCGGTGACGCGCCAGGCATCCGCGAACGTTTTGTAGAGATCGTTATAACGCTGCGGGATTGGTCCGGGCATGGGGCCCATTGGTGTCCCATCCGGAAGATCCGGCAACCAACCACCTTTGGGTATGACGCCCAAGACGCCTTCTAACGCCGGGGTATGGGAAATATCCAGATTTAGATACCATTTGCCCTGGGAACCCCAATACAAGGGCGTCACGTAAGCTGCAGTTTCATCCGGGAAGTCAATCTCCAGGCCGCCCGCAGCCCCCGTTCTCACGAGGCGGGCGCCTTCTCCAAGATCAATTCCTTGCGGCCCGAGGGTGGTCAGCGTACCGTCAAGGCGCAGTTGCAAGCCGCTGGGATCCGGTACTCCGCTGATGTTCGGCTCGTAGCTAACGCGGTGTTGATTCACCTCTGCCGCAACCGCGGTGTTAGGACTCACACATGTAGCTAGGCCGTCATGGGCATCGGGCCCCGGAAAGAACGTGGTCGCAATGGGTGATTGGCGGGTCTGAATTTCCAAGCCGTCATAGTCGCGCAAGACGACAAATTCCCCCGCGCCCTGGAAATCGTAATGGACTGCGTTCACTGTAGTCAGGTGCGGGTCGCCTTCGTGAGCTGCAGCGCCGCCGGTGACGCGGTCAGTGTAGGCGTCATATCGAGACGTGCCGTCAGGGTTGTCGCCGGTGCTGTTAGAGTCGTCGGCCCAGGCCGGGTGCGCCAAGCCCTGGTGGTAGGCAAGGCCGGAAAAATCCCCGAATTGGATGTCCGCCTGGCCGGCCACCGGAGGGTTGGAGCCGTTTCCATCTGAGGTGCCATTGCTGATCTCCGCGTTGGCCATGAAGGTCGGTGACGAGCCGGTCGGCGTCGCGATGGTACAAAACTCCTGCATGGTGGTGTTCGTCGCCGAGTTGCGGGCGTCATGCCAGCAGACTGCAATGTTGCCCGAGAGACGGTTGCTGGCGATTCTGGGTAAGAACTTGCTAGTGGCCGTGGCGTCGTCGTTCACCTGGGTTGGACTACTCCAAGTTCCGCCATCGTTATCCGAGAATCGAACCTGAATGCTGGTGGTGCCGCTCCCCACTGAAGGCGACTGTGTGTAGACAAGATAGAGGCGCCCGAAATGAGGGCTGATTGCATTGCGGTCGTAGGCGAAGCCCGCTTCCGCATCGATGGTGCGACGGCTCTGGGCCGGTATCGGCGCGAAGCCGCCGACATTAGTGCTGGTTGCCGTGACTGCGGCGGAGAATGGGTTGGGACCCAGCCCGTCCGCCTTGGTGTTGACCAGGAGGTTAGCTGGCCCCGCTCCGCCGTTCGGGCTTTCGC
>PKVZ01000200.1:2015-4492 GCA_003131635.1 Acidobacteriaceae bacterium | reverse complement strand
CAGGCCGCACGCAGGATCGCCGCCTCTGGCGGTCATCCCGTACAAGTTTCCGTCGGAGCCCTCGACCAGCGCACCCTCCGGGTTGTATCCATCCGTGCAGGTGTTTGGATTGGCCAGGCAGAAGATGTAAACGGTTGAAAACGATCCGCTCGAATTGATTTCGTAGATCGTTCCGTGATCGAAGCTTCCACCGTCCCAGGTTGTTCCATAAAACTTTCCATTACTGGCTTGGACCAATGGAGCGTAAGGATTTCCGCCCTCAGTCTCCGTGCGCGTAAAGCTGTGCAGGACAGTGAACGCGCCGCCCCCGGTGATCTTGAAAACCGTCCCGGAGCCGTTGGCACCATCATTCAAGGTCGTACCGTAGAAGTCTCCGTCGGAGCCCTGGATGATGCCACCCTGCGACGGACTGCCATCCGAAGAGGCAAAGCTGTGCAGCACGGTGGTCGTTTGAGCGTTAACCTTGTAGACCGTTCCCAGGGAGTTGCCGCCGCCAAAATTGGTGTGCCGTAGAGGCCGCCATAGGCGCTTTGAACCACTCCGGAAAACGGATTGGCTCCGTCGGTGCCATTGAAGTTGATCACGGTGGTCAGCGAGCCGCCGGTCGTGATGGCGTAGACCGTGCCATCGTTCCCTGCCCCGCCACGCTCGGTTGTGCCGTACAAATTACCGTCAGTGCCTTGAACCAGCGCTCCGGTTTGCGGTGCATTGCCGTCCGTGCCGTCAAAGCTATGGAGCACCGTAATCGTCTGTGCTGGCAAGGCAATCGTGGTTGCGGCCCACAGCAACATCGCTCCACAAGCTTTGATCCATTTAGATTTGCGGCTGAAAACCTTTTCCCGCCGATCTGCGGAAAATAACCGAGGGTCTACCTTCGTTGCGTAATTCATAAGTCGATACCCTTTCGTAGGGGAGGCTCGGTGAATGTAATGCAGCGGGAGGAAGATTTTCGCCGCAACGGTGCCCAAGGGCCCAGTTACATAATTCCCTAATACACGGATCCGAAGGATCTACTCCACTTACTAAGCTGTGTAGTACTTCGGCAAGGATCGACCGCCGAATTATACACTTTTGTTCCGGACGGTAAGCTCGCGCGGAGGCAGACAGCCGTCCATTCGAGCGAAGCTCGGCCCGCTCCGCGCTCCGGACTGCCACTGAATTCAGCCCAGTTGGGCGATCAATCCCCCGCTCTCAAAAAAACTCCTTCCCTGCCAGACATGTCTCCACTAAACTGATCTCCCAATTCCGCAAGGAGGGCTGCATGCCCGCACTCAACGCAACCGGACGAACCCGAATTGATCCCGCTCACGAAAGAACCTTCGACGGACCCGCAAAATCCGAACTGTTGAAGGGTCCGATTGAGCTCTACCGTTTTGGTTTACAGCCCGGCCTCTGGTGGTATGACGAAAGCCTCCTCACCGAGATGCGCGAGGAATATTTGGAAGCCAGCCTTAGCGACGCCCGGTCGCAGGCCATCGACGTCATGATGTTTCCTCGCGACGGCCTTGCGGTGAGCCGGGAGTGGAACAAATTTGGCTGGCTGATGACGATGAAACTGCAACATGGCCAGTCCATCGAGGCGTGGGTCGGGCGCACCAGTCCGCAGCCTGAATGGACGACGCTTCCCGATGGCCGCATTCTCAACGGCGGCTGGGTTCAATACTTGATATACGATTTATCCAAAGCGCCGGCCTGGATTTTTAGCAAGCAAACCACCGTCTCTCTATTTGAGAAATGGGGAAGGATGATTTCCGGAGTTCGCATCCGTAAACGCGGATAGCTCCCTTCGAGGATCGATCCTCATTAGTGATAATCTATTTCTTCCCGGCGACTGCTGAATCCCGCGCTTCCGGCTGCCGCTGAATGCAGCCCGCGTCGGGTGCATCCCAGGAATTTCCATCCGAATTCGTAGAGGAGCGGACCATGAAGATTGGCATCTTAACCGGCGGCGGAGATTGTCCTGGATTGAATGCGGTGATTCGCGCGGTCGTGCGCAAAGGCGTCTTTACTTATGGCGACGAATTTGTCGGCTTCCTCGAAGGCTGGCGCGGCCTGGTTGACGACAACAGCATGGTTCTCGATCTCGAGGCCGTCGGCGGAATTCTCCCTCGCGGCGGAACCATCCTTCGCACTTCTCGCACCAATCCCTCGAAGCGCGCGGATGGCCTCGACCGATGTCTGGCCACACTGGAGAAATATAAGATCGACGCCCTCATTGCGATCGGCGGTGACGATACTCTCTCGGTCGCCCAAAAACTCTACGAGCGCGGCGCCAAGGTTGTCGGTGTTCCTAAAACCATCGACAACGATCTCGGCGGCACCGACTACACCTTCGGCTTTGATACCGCCTGCAACATCGTCTGCGAAGCCCTGGACCGCGTCCACACCACGGCGGAAGCTCACAACCGCGTGATGGTCGTCGAAGTGATGGGCCGCGACGCCGGCTGGATCGCTCTCTATAGCGGCATCGCCGGCGG
>PKVZ01000200.1:0-2004 GCA_003131635.1 Acidobacteriaceae bacterium | reverse complement strand
GTTCTGCAGGACATGGGCAAGGACGAGTTTGGCCACGTGAAACTCGGCGGCATCGCCAACATTCTCGCCCGCGAAATAGAAAAACGCACCGGCTTTGAGACTCGCGCCGTGATTCTCGGACACATCCAGCGCGGCGGCTCTCCCAGCGCCTTCGACCGCGTGTTGGCCACGCGCTACGGCCTGGGCGCCATCGACATGGTGCACCGCGGCGAGTTCGGATGCATGGCTGCCCTGCGCTCCAATAAAATCGTCTCGATCACGCTGAGCGAGGCCATCTCCAGCAACCGCGTCGTCGACGACGAAATGATTCAGATCGTCGACGGATTGTTCGAGAAAGCAGCCGATAAACAGCTGGTCTAGAAGGCAATTGACAAATGCATCTTCGCGCCGCGCCTGACTTAAAGTAAAAGTAAAGGTGGGCCGGCAAAGACGTGGCTCGGTCACGATGCAGAACCTATACGCGCGGCTCGCTCCCTATCTGGTGACGATAATCGAGGCGGTTCTCGTCATCGCTACAGTAGCGCTGATTTTTTTCTCTTCTCGCAAGGCCGATAGTCGCCAGCAGCCCGTCGTTTTCATTCGACTCCAGTGCGCCGCCGCACGTCTGGCAAGGCGTAAGCGCCTCTCTGTGCTGCTTGTGGGTCTAAGCGTAATTGCAGTTCGCGTCGCCCTTATCCCAATCATCGGCATTCCCCAACCCTATAACCACGACGAATTCAGCTATCTGCTCGCGGCCGACACTTTCGCTCACGGCAGGCTCACCAATCCCACCCATCCCATGTGGATCCATTTCGAAAGTTTCCACATCATTCAAAAGCCCACCTACATGTCAATGTACCCTCCGGCGGAAGGCCTGGTCCTTGCAGCCGGACAACTGTTGGGCCATCCCTGGATCGGCCAACTTTTCGTAACCGCTCTCATGTGCTCTGCCCTGTGCTGGATGCTGCAGGCTTGGCTGCCTCCACCATGGGCATTACTCGGAGCAGCGCTCGCGGTGCTCCGGTTGGGCATCCTCAGTTACTGGATGAATGGCTACTGGTCGGCGTCCATTGTCGCCCTGGCCGGTGCGCTGGTGTTAGGCGCATGGCCACGTCTGCGCAAGCATCTTCGAGTGCGTGATTCTTTGTTGATGGCCTTGGGCCTCGTGATTCTAGCCAACAGCCGCCCCTATGAAGGATTGCTCTTCGCTATTCCCATCGCGTTCGCAATGCTGTTCTGGCTGCTGAATAAAAATGGCCCCGCCTTCAGCCGTTCCCTGCCGCGGATTATTGTGCCTATTGTTTCTTGTTTGCTCGTGGCAGCCGTGGCCACCGGCTACTATAACTACCGCGTTACCGGCAGCCCTTTCCGCATGGCATATCAAGTAAACTACGCCACCTATGGTTCGGCTCCCTATTTCTGGCAAACCCCGGCTCATGCCGTTTATCACCACAAGGTTATGCGCGACTTTTACCGTTTGGACTTCAGAGACTACGAGCGGCAATTAACCGTCGCGGGTTACCTGCAAAGCGCTGCAACGCGAGCCTACTCGTGGTGGCAGTTCTATCTGGGTCCCCTGCTGACTCTGCCGTTGCTTGCGTTTCCCTGGGTGATCCGCCAGAAGAAGATGCGCCTCCCGCTTGCGATCTGCCTTGCTATGATCGCGGGCTTCACCGTTCAAACCTGGAATTCTCCTCATTATTTTTCTCCCGCCACGGGTGCCCTCTACATTCTTCTGGTTCAATGCATGCGCCAACTTTGGCATTGGCGCCGAGGCAGTAGCGTAGTCGCAGCAGCTTTGGTTCGTGCCATTCCGCTGCTGGCCTGCGCTATGATCCTTCTGCGGGTAACAGCGGCGGCGGTTCACGTCCAGATCGAACTCGCATGGCCCAGGGGCAATCTGGAAAGAGCAAGGATCCTGCATCAGCTTCAAAGTCTTCCCGGCAAGCAACTCGTGATTGTGGCGTACGGTCCAAGCCATGATCTGGCCGGTGAATGGGTCTACAACGAGGCTGATATCGATGC
>PKVZ01000079.1 GCA_003131635.1 Acidobacteriaceae bacterium | reverse complement strand
TAGGGTGCGCGCCTTCACATTGCAGCTCCTAAAGGCGATATCGACAACGCAGTCGTTACGGTATGCCTGAAGGCATGCCCTGATACGAATCTCAAAGTTTCCAGCAATTTGTCAGGGTTGGAAGCGAGGCCTCGATGGCCATCGGCGAAAAAGCCGGTAGCCTTTTTTATTGGGCGCGGGAGTGTCCGTTTTTCGAGGGAGGCTTACATAGGCGTTTATCAGTCACATCTTTGATGAAGGAGAAAAACATCATGAGCAGCGCGATCAATCCGGAAGCAGCGCAACCATCGAGCACGCTGGCATTTGAGCAGAGTGACCGAAATCCACAAGTCACGAATTGGAACGGAACGGACTCCGAGGGTGGGCAGCTACCTACGCCTGCGGCTTCGGAGAGCCGATTGACGCAAGCGGGCCCAGCGCCGTCGGCAAATGCGGGGTTGGTGAACTACGACGGTCAAGATAGTGCCGACGGGGTCGAGGACGAGGCGGAACGCGAAGGTTGATGCGGGAAGTGAGTGCAGGCCATCGGCGAAAGCCGATGGCTTTTTCTATTAGAGAAAACGACGCGGGAGATGGACGTGAGAGTTTGTATTAAAGCCGGTGACAGTGTGAAGAGGCTGGAAATTCCTCGACTGTGCGGGACGATTGGCTTCGCGAATCGTCGTGCTCCGCACAAAATGACAGGTTTGAGGGTGACTTTTCTCTTGCTGCTGATGTGCGGCGTGAGGACGTGGGCGACGACGTACTACGTGAGTTCGAGCACGGGGAACGACGGGAACAATGGGACTTCCACGTCAACGCCATGGCAGACGATTGCGCATGTGAACGGGCAGACGTTTCAGCCGGGGGATTCGGTCCTGTTGAAGAGGGGCGATGTTTGGAATGAAAGTCTGGCGCCGCCTTCTTCGGGGAGTTCTGGAAGTGTGATCACGTTTGATGCGTATGGGACCGGGGCGGCTCCGAACTTGACGGGATATTACCCGGTGCCATCGCCGGCCTGGGTACACGTAACCGGAAACGCGTGGAAGGCTCCGCTGCCGGCGACTTACTTGACGGTTAACTTCTGCTTGTTCGGTTCGATCTGGGGACAGAAGGTGGCGGCGGTGTCGTCGAACTTGACGGCGCAATGGAATTTTTATTTCGCGAACGGCTACGTGTATGTGTATTCCGTAAATTCCCCGGCGATCTATTACAACGAGCCGATTGTGCCCATGGCGTTGAGCAACGTGCCGGTGATCAACGTCAACGGACAGTCGTGGCTGACGTTCCAGCATTTACTGGTGAACTGGTTCGATCAGTACGGGGTTTATGTGCAGGGAGCCAGCGATCATCTGGTCTTCGCGAACATGGAATCGGATTCGATGATTCCACAGGGGACGCAACCGCTGGGATTTTATGTGAATGAGAGTGCGCCTGGACCGGGCGACATCAAGATCTATAACGCGGAGGCGCATCTGAACTACGACGGCTTCCGGTTTGATGGGGCGGCGACGGCGATCACGATGGTCAACGACAAGGCCTACGCCAATCGCGACGGGGCGCTGGTGGATAACACGGGAGCAGTAACGTATTCGTATTGCCATTTTTATGCGTCGAGCCTGGCCGTGGCGGGATCGACGGATGTGGAGTGGACGAGCGGGAGCGGTCCGATTTCTGGTGCGGGAAACATAGCGCAGGATACGGTACCGGCGGTGCAGGTGTATCGGAGGTATCCAGCCGAGGTGACGTTGACGGTTGATGATTCGGGGATGACGCCGGGTGCAGACACGTACTATGCGAGCACAGTGCTGCCGGTGGCGGATGCGGCGGGAGTTCCAGTGGGAGCTGCGATTACGGTGGGGTATCCGCTGGCGCAGACGCTAGTGGCGGAGTTTCAAGGATGGATCAATGCGGGCCGGGACGTTGCTTCCCATTCGATCTCACACACGTACTACACGAACACCGATGCACTGGACATTCAGTACACGGGAAGTGGAACGGCGGCGACGTTGAGCATCAGCAATAAGACACTGACGATTACGGTGACGGGAGCGAGTGACAGCGTGAGTTACAACCTGGCGCAGGGCGAGGCGCAGGGAACGATGTTGGGCTTGGCGCAGGCGTTGGCGGCGACGGGGAAGTATACGTATTCGTTTCTTACACCGTGCGAAGGGCCTTACGGAACGGGATGTGCAGCGTATACGGCGGCGGCGTTGTTGTCACAGGATCTGGCGGACGTGAGCGGGCAGGATGTGAAGAGTGCCGTGTATCACATGTTGTTGAACGTGACGCGGCTGACGACGGATGAGATCACGTTGTCGCGGCAGTGGATGGCTACGAATCTGACAGGGCTGCCGGCGACGCCGGTGTATGTGTATCCCGGAGGATATGAGACGACGACGATGCAGGGGATAACAGAGGGAGTGCCGTATACAGGGGCACGCGGAGCGCTGAAGGAAGACTTGGGAGTGAAAGACACGTACGCGGACGGATTTAACGTTGAAAACATTACGAGCTTCGGCGTGAACCCTTCATGGATGGGGCTACCGCCAGCGAGTTTGAATCAGAAGATTCAGGCGCTGGTGTGGAAGGAATCGGTGTGGGGTGTGCCATGGGGAATCTTCTGGCACTTAAATGAACTGACTAATGACGATCCGGTGGGTGGTACGGAGATCACGAATTTAATTCAGGATTTCAAGGCGAGCGGGGCGACGATCCAGACGAATACGGGATTAGTGAACTGGCTGCTTGCGGGGACGCAGGAGAGCGGGACGGACGGAAATGATTACTACACACTTCCGGCGGCGAGCATGACGCTGGACTTTCGTCCGACAAAGAATTCGCCAGTCGTGGATGCGGGACAGAATCTGGGAACGTCGTATGAGTTCGACATCAATGGGGTAAACCAGAACAGTTATGGGAGCGGGTGGGAGATTGGAGCACACGTCTACCAGGGGTATGCGGTGTATGGCGGGGGAACGGGCGGGTATTTCAACGTGGGTGGGGAGACTTGTGAACCGCCACTGTACTGTGCTTACACGGGCGACGCTCTCGTCGAATGGCCAGCGGTTCCGAATCTCGGCGGATTGACCAAGAATGGAGCGCTTGTGACCGATACGTCGTATCCGAGCGGCATTGCGAGCAAAATCGGCCGCTGTACTGACATAACGATGGAACCTAACAGCACTTATGCGGATCAGTCTAAGTCGGCGGGACTGGGAGGCTCAGGCGATGCGGAGCAGTTGTGGAACGCGAACTCGACCATGCTGCACTTTAATCTTAGCGGCGGAGAGGGCCACTTGACGCTGTTCAACCCTTCCACGATGGTATGCGGCGACCCGGTCACGGGATACGCGATCACGGCGGATAAGAATCTTTCGAACCCTGGCTCATCGAGTGAGGCTTACAACTTCGGTGGCGGTACATTCGACTGGACGAATCCCTTGGTATGGTACTCTTTCGCCTCCGGTCCGGACGCGACGGGAGTGACGGTGGCCAAGGACACCTTCAACAGTTCCGGGCAGTTTACCGTAATCGCGCCGTATCTCGATTTTAAGTATGGGCTGCCTTTAGGATCATTGGTGTCTTCCTGGCAGGCGAGTACAACATATGCATCTGGACAATATATTTCTTATGCACTAAACAGCACGCAGGCTCCTGACTGGGCCACTAACCACACCTACGCGGCTGGAGACGTGATTTTGCCACTCACCAACAACCCACTTGGGTGCGGGTTTAAGGTATCCACTGCGGGAATATCTTCAAACAGCACAACGTACGAACCAGCCTGGAGCACGCTGGCGCAAGGGTCATGCACGTCCGCATCGAACGGGCAGATCTCCGAAGGTTCGGGCGGTAGTTCTACCGTTAAGTGGCGCAACCTTGGCGGGCCACCGGTGTTTAGCTTTCAACTTGTCAGCGCAGCGGGGACTTCTGGATCGACTAATCCATTTAGTACCATTACGCATCCTGACTTGCTGGCCACTTACTCCGACAATGGTCTGACGTGGGAAAACGTCGGGCCGACGGTACCGCCAGAGTGGACGAGTTTTGCCGGCGTGTCGAGCAACGGCAATCGCTTCTGTTCGTCGTTCTCCAGTGATACTTACGGCAATGCATCGGCAGGCTATAACACGGACAATGGGGATCAAGGCACTGGCCTCTACGATGCGTGCTACGATTTCACGCTGAATGCATTTGAACTAATAAATACGGTAACAGGTTTTCAGTCTACGGTGACCTGTTCGGGGGGCACGGGATACAGTTGCTCAGGCGGGACGGCGACTATGGTGCCGGAAGGGTTGGTTTCAGCCATTACCGGTGGTTGCCCTTTCTTAATTCACAACGATAAAGGCGGTTCGACTCTTGATTATGTAATCATTGCTCGACAGACAATACTGACAGGCTCGTGCAGCGACCAGGATTTGTTCAGCTGGGAGCCGTTTGCATCGTTCAATTCCGCGACCACGTTGCAAGTGCTTAACGGGCGTTCCGACCATTGGACAATCGGCAAGAGTCACCTAATCAACGTGGGTGACACAACAGTCGTGGGGACTAGCTCTGGCGTTTATGATGTGTTATTCGATCTCAATAACCCCAGCGTAGGGAATGTTACGACATGGCAAATACCTTCCTGCGGCGGCGCGAATCCGCCTTGCGATTATCCTGGGTACTACGACTCGCATATGGCCTGGTGGCATGATGGGGCGGACGACGACTTAGGGCCGATTTGCGGCAGTATTTACAATGTCACAACCTTGGCTCCGCCGCCGGTTGAGCCGTGGCAGGGAGAGGAAGTATGTATATCATCAACTCCCTCATGGACGGTTGGGAGCACGATTGGCATGTGGCAGGTGTGGCGTTTCACTCACTCTTTCAACACGGGCGGCAATCCCTTTTTTGATACACAGTTCGCTATCAGCCAACTGTCGAACGACGGACATTTTCTGGCGTTCAGTTCGGACTGGAGTTGTACTTTGGGCACGATTACGGGAGGGCCATCGAGTGGGCCGAGTTGGTTTTGCGGACCTCCGTGGGTAGGAGGCACGACCTACACGGCGGGACAGATGATCAACCCATTCAGTGCCACGGGAGGCTCTGGAACGAATTACGGTGTGTTCGAGGTCACTGTTGGTGGAAACAGTGCAGCGACACATCCGACGTGGTTTGTCTGCAACTCCGGAACCGCTGGCAACCTGGTAACTGACGCGAATGGAGTGCAATACACTTGTCTGGGGAGCGGCAACGGAAAAGGCGAAGTATTTATCGTCCAATTAGCACCTTCGTTTTGACGGTCGTCGGCGCGTCGGCGCATGCAGGACAACCAGAGTAGAAAAGCGTGAGAAGAATGCCGAAAGAGTAAGGCAAATCGTACGAAAGTTCATACAAAGGCACGGCGCTCGCCGTGCCTTTTTCCTTGCAATGTGAATTGGGCACATAGGAGATGAGTAATGAAGAACGTAGGGATTGCGAAGTTGTTTGGGGCGGGTATGCTGTGCGCGACGATGATGTGGACAGCGTGCTCAGCGGCGTGGATCAGCGAGGCGGAGCAAATTGTGGCGGCGCTGATGCCGGCGACGGCGAACCTAGTGACGCTGGTGGCGACACTGCAGGGGAAGACCGTTGCGGCTTCCGACCTGCAGACAATCCAAACCGCGGGAACACAGGTGGGGGCTGATTTGCAGCTGATGCAGTCGCTGATCACGCAGTATCAGACGGCAGATGCGTCGGCACAACCGGGGTTGCTCAATCAGATCCAAAGTGCGACCAGCGCGGTGCAGTCGACGTTGAACGCATTGCTGCCAGCGCTGCACATCACGGACGTGGCGACCCAGGCGAAAGTCACCGCTGTAGTGGGGCTATTGCTTTCCGAAGTGGAGTCGATGGCGGCGATCGTGCCGCTGGTAAATCCGAATGCATCACCGGGGATGATGACTAAGGCAGCGAGACAAGTAAAGAAGCGGCCTCCGCTGACGGCGAGCGAGTTCGTGAGTTCATACAATGCCACCATGACGGCGAAGACCGGCAATGCCGAACTGGATCACGCAGCAGCCGGATTGCATATTCATTTGCATGAAAAGTTCGCGCGGTGGGCAAGCGGCGGACTGCTGAAGTAAGAGTGCAGGCTAAAACGATAGTCCGTATAGGGCTTGAGGTGCGGGGAAGGATGACAAGGAAACGGGGGATGAAATTGTGAGTGACGAGTGGAAGCTGCAACATCACGTGTGGGACGAATCGGCGCACTCTATCGAGCATCCGTCGCAGGCTCAGCCGGGGGTTCAAGCATTTCCCGACAGGCTGCACGTGGTAACAATGCTGGAGAATCCATTGCGCTGGCACTCGCGCTATTGGAACTATTGGATGTTCGAGCACGAGTGCGCGGCGGCGGGGGCGATCCTTTACACGGCTGAGGTGGCTTTTGGCGAGCGGCAATTTGAAGTGACGCAGGCGGCGAATCCACGGCATTTGCAATTGCGGACGGCGCATGAAATCTGGCACAAGGAGAACGCGCTGAACCTGCTGATTCAGCGTTTGCCGACGGATGCGAAGTACGTGGCATGGATCGATGCGGACGTGAAGTTCAACCGTCCGGATTGGGCGCAGGAGACTCTGCAGCTATTGCAGCATTATGACGTGCTGCAGATGTTCAGCCACGCGCAGGATGTGGGGCCGAACTACGAGCCGCTGAATACGACTCCGGGATTTCTCTATAAGTGGGTGACCGACCGACCCAGTCCACATGAGCGCGCATTCATGGCGCAGAAGCCAGCGTATGGATATTACAGCGTGCATAGTGGGCAGTTCTGGCATCCGGGATTCGCGTGGGCGGCAAAGCGAAGCGCGCTGGAAGATGTTGGCATGCTGATCGATCATGCCATCCTAGGGCAAGGGGACTGGCACATGGCATCAGCGCTGGTGGGGCAGGTGCACAGGTCTTTGTACTCGGGATACTCGCCAGCATATATCCAGCTGTGCCAGGAGTGGCAGGAGCGGGCCGAGAAATATATCCGGCGGAATGTGGGATACCTGCCGGGTCTGGTGAATCATCTGTTTCACGGAGCAAAACGGAATCGATCCTATGACCAACGCTGGAGGTTCCTGGCGCAATCGGGTTATGATCCGAATCTCGATTTGAAGCGAGACTGGCAAGGGCTGCACCAGCTGACGGACCGGAGTTTGATGTTGCGGGACGGGCTGCGGCAGTACGCGAGGATGAGGAATGAAGACTCATCGGAAGTGTGAAGAACAGCTGTCAGCGGCGAGAGGCATAGGGCGTCGTGTAGGCGCGGACCGAAAGGTGAAACTGTGGAGGGCGATCTTTATCTGCTGCAGCAATTTGGACCATCTCTCGACCGGCAGTTTGGGGAAGAGAGTGTGCGGGATGCGCTGATTCAGGGAATGCTGAAGATCCGGGCGAAGAAGGGTGGGATTAAGTACCTCCACTTGAATCGGGCACAGCGGGAATATTCCCGCAGATGCGGCAAGCAAAACATCGTGTTGAAGGCACGTCAGGTAGGAATCACAACGTATATTGCGGCCCGCTTCTTTTTACAAACGATAACGCGGCCGGGAACTGTGGCGGTGCAGGTGGCGCACAGTCCGGAATCGGCTGAGGCGATTTTTGGTATTGTGCGGCGCTTCTGGGAAAAACTGCCCGGGGGACTGCGCAAGGACGCGCTGATGCACTCGCGCGCGAATGTCCGCCAACTCGTGTTCCCGCTGCTAGACAGCGAGTACCGGGTGGAGACGGCGGATGCGAACGCGGGGCGCGGGATGACGATCAATTACCTCCACTGCTCGGAGGTCTCCCGCTGGCCCCGCGATGCCGCCGAAACGCTGGCGTCAGTACGGGCAGCGGTGGCGCCGGACGGGGAGATTGTGCTCGAGTCGACGCCGAACGGCGCCGCCGGCGTGTTTTATGACGAATGGCAAAAGGCGGACGAGATCGGTTACACGCAACACTTTTTCCCCTGGTGGTATGAGGGGAGCTATCGGGAGGCCATGAGGGAAGGGGAGGCGCTGCAGGTCGTGCCAGAAGAGATCCAGTTGATGGAGTTGCACGGACTTGACGCAGAACAAATCGCGTGGCGTCGCAAGCAATGGGCGACTTTGCGAGATCTGGCAGGGCAAGAGTACGCGGAGGATGCGGGTTCGTGTTTTCTGGCTTCCGGAGATTGTGTGTTTGATCTGGCGGCGATCGATGCGGCAGTGGCGGGCGCCGGGCAAGTGGTGCAGTCTCAGGATAACGGAAGGCTTCTCAGCTGGTTTCCGTTTCAGAAAGGGCGGCGGTACATCATTGGTGTGGACTCGGCGGGAGGTGGTTCCCAGGGAGACTACGCCTGCGCGGAGGTGATTGAACAGACGATTGGGCTGCAGTGCGCAGAATTGCGTGGACATTTTCCGCCGCTTGAATTGGCGACGCGGGTGGTGGAACTTGGTAAGAGTTACGGAGGGGCGCTGTTGGCGGTGGAACGAAATAATCATGGTTACGGGGTGCTAGCTCATCTCCGGGACCAGGAATACGAAAACATCTTCGAGCAAGATGGGAAATTGGGGTGGCTGACTTCGGCAGCCAGCCGTCCGGCGATGATTGAGAATATGGTGGCAGTGTTTATGGCGGAGCCGAAATTGTTCCACAGTCCGCGATTGCTGCAGGAGTGCAGGACATTTGTGCGGCATCCGGACGGGAACCCTGCGGCAGCGGATGGAGCGCATGACGATTGCGTGATGGCGATGGCAATCGCCCTGGCGGTCCGCAGGAAAGACGTGGGACTTGGCGTAAAGAAGAGGGCGCTGCAGATAACGAGTTTGACGCTGTGAGGGAACAGTTTAGGCATCGCTGGGACTGTGGCAGTCGAGGAGAGTGCATCGGTCACAAAGAAATCGTAGCGGGTTGGAGTAAGATTGGCAGGCCTTGTGGGGACGAGGGGTTTGGAGTTGGCTGGAATCTTAGATGGGAGACGCGGGCCAGGTCGCCCGCGCCACACAAATATTTGGTGGAAGCGGTCCAACACGTGAGGAGAATGCGGGGTGGGGCGCAAGGGCATTTAATGCGCTGCTCCGATGGTCAGTTCTACGTGGTGAAGTTCCGGAACAATCCGCAGCATTTGCGGGTGCTGACGAATGAAATGCTGGCGACGCGTCTGGCAGAGAGGGCTGGGTTGCCGGTGCCCCTGACGGAAGTTGTAGAGGTGGGGGAATGGCTGGTGGAGCACACGACGGAACTCAGTATTCAGTTGGCGCATAACACCATCCCATGCCAGGCGGGATTACAATTCGGATCGCGGTATGCGGTGAGTCCGCTGGATGGGCAGGTGTTCGATTATCTTCCGGCGGAGATGTTGGGGCTGGTGCGGAATCTGGAGACGTTTGCCGGGATGTTGGTGGTTGACAAGTGGACAGGGAACGCCAACGGACGGCAGGCCGCATTCTGGAGAAAGTTGCGGGAGCGGAAGTACACGGCGGCGTTTATCGATCAGGGATATTGTTTCAATGCGGGGGAGTGGACCTTTCCGGATTATCCACTGCGCGGGGTGTATGCGCGGAACGAAGTGTATGAGGGCGTGCGGGGATGGGAGTCGTTTGAGCCGTGGCTTTCGCGAATCGAAAAGATGGAAGAGGATGTGGTGTGGAGTTTGGCGGGAGAGATTCCTCCAGAGTGGTACGGCGGAGAGTGGGATGAGTTGGAGAAACTGGTACGGACATTGATTGGGCGGCGAAGAGTGGTGCGGGAATTGATTGAGGCATTCCGAGTATCGCCGCGGAGGCCGTTTCCGGGGTGGAGGGAACAGGCTTAAGCTAAAACCTTTACCACAGGGGACACAGAGGAACACGGGGTAGAACACAGTGGCTGATCGGCGACAGTTCGAGTTTTTCCTGCTGCGGTATGTGCCGAACGCGGTGAAGGAAGAGTTCGTCAACATCGGGCTGGTGATGACGGAGAGTGGAGGAGATGGGGGCGGCTTTGCGGAAGTCCACTTTACCGCGGACTGGCGGCGGGCCCGTTGTCTCGATCCGAATATCGATGTGGAGATGTTGGAAGCGCTGGGTCGCGAGATGGAAAGACGGCTCAAGGACGTGCAGCAGAGGGCATTGCTGCTACACGAGATGATGGATTCCTATTCCAACACGTTGCAGCTTTCTCCCATACGACAATGCATTGCGGAGAATCCAGCGGAGGAATTGAAAGACTTGGCTCAGAAACTGGTGGAGATGCCAACGATATGGAGCTCGTCGAAGGAAATACAGCCGAAGAAAGTTGGGAGGAAATGGATTCACGCCGGCATGAGCGAGGCATTTGTGACGGCTGGAGTCTGGGAATTCTTGGTTAAAGATTTCCCGGCCTCAACCTATACCAATCCGGAAGACGATTTTGTGTTGGACTTCGCCTATCCAGTTGGGGATGAGTTGAAGATTTTTCATGCGGTATCGCTGGCGGCGGTCGGGCCTGAGACGCGCATGTTTCCGTTGAGGGTGGCGAAGATCGCTCCGGGGATGAGGGAGAGAAAGGTGTTGCCGAGTTTCACGGCGGTAGTGGAGGACCAGTTCGATGAAGGGGACAAAGCTGTGAAGACGGTGCTGGCGTTCCTGGAAGACGAGAAGATTCGAGTGGCGCGGCTGAGGGAGATGCCGATGATTGCGGAGGCGGCGCGGCGGGAGTTGCGGGCGTGAGGCCACAATCACTGTCGGAAGATATAGTAACGCGGTACGGGGCGCTGGAAGCCGTTTGGCGATTACGCTTTTAGTCGCAATGTGGGACTGGAAGTATGCAGCGAAGTCATCTTTGTGAATTGGGCTGTCGTCGTTCGAGAAGCGCTTTAGCGAGGGGATGTGTCTTGAACTTGCGGGTATAGCTTTTCTGTGGAGTAGGGTCAAGAGAAAAGCGTTTCCTCATAAGAGCTTCTGGGACTTCAGGCTCCTGCTGTATGACCTAGAGTTTGTTGTCGGTAGTGTGTTTTGTTTCTTCGAGGCATTCAGACTTCGGTGACGAAATCCCAGTTTTGAACTGCAGCCCCGCTATGGCGGGGCTTTCGTTTTGGAGCGTACAACCGCGAGGGCGGGATGCCTTCGTGGTAGCCGGCGGGACGCAGGCGCTACGGAAAATCTTATGAACATTAAAGAGAAGTTGCGCGGCGCTATGCGCCGGATTGCGGGGGTGTCTTTTGCTACGTCTTCTTCGCTGGCGACGGCGGAGAAGAAGCGGCGGACGTTGCCGTTGCCTTCTATTTTTAACGCGTATGGGCCGCCGGGCGACATCATGCCGAAGCCGACGGCTTACAACTTGCGGCGGTTTTCGGAGATTCCGGTGCCGCGACGAGCGATTAACACGATTAAGGACCGCATCGCGGGGATGCGATGGCGGATTCAGCCGCGGCAGGGGATCGCTCTGGAGGCGATTCCGGATGGCGCCGAGCGCGTGCAGATTCTCACGGAGAACTTCCATGCGCCGAATCCCGACGACTCGTTCCGCTCGTTTTCTGAGCAAGTGCTGGAAGACATTATTGTGGGCGGGTATGGGGCGATCGAGGTGCAGACGTCGGGCGATGCGAAGCGACCACTATTGCTATGGCCGGTGGATGGGGCATCGATCCGAATGAATCTGGATTGGAATGGTTCACCGCAGGGGCAGCGGTACCTGCAGGTTACGGATCAGTCAGGCTCGAAGAGCCAGATCACGCTGGATGACGATGAACTCATTTACATCCGGCTGAATCCACGGACGCATACGCCATTTGGGTTAGGGCGATTGGAAGTAGCCTTTGAGTCGATCAATGCGTTCCTGGGCGCGCACCGGTATGCGTCGCGGTTGGCCTCGAACTCGGTGGTGCAGTATGCGCTATGGCTACAGGATTTGACGCCGGAGCATCACGAGCGGCTGATTCGCTGGTGGCAGGACGAGATTGAAGGCACGGGGCGGGTGCCCATCTTATCAGTCGAAAGCAAACCGGAGGTGCTGCGGTTCGGCGGTGGCACAGATGCCGACCTGAGATTGCAGTGGCAGGAGTTCCTGCTGCGGGTGATCGCGGACGCTTTCGATCTGCCTCCGTTTTACCTGGGAGTAGAGGCAGACGTAAACCGGTCGACCGCGCAGGAATACAACGACATGGCGTTTCGGCAGGCGATTGTGCCGACGGCGCGGCTGTTGGCGGAACATCTGACGCGAGATGCGATCCAGAAAAGGCTGGGATGGAATGATCTGGAATTCGTGTTCGCGGAGTTGGACACGCAGGATCCGCTGGAGGAAGCGCAGATTCAGCAGATCCTGCTGCAGAACGGCGTGTTGACAGTGAATGAAGTGAGAAGAATGCGGGGGCTGCCGGATTTGGGGACTGCCGGTGAAAGTTAGATCGAAGGAAAGCTGGTGCGGGAACTTCCAGCCACAGCAGTGACAAGAAAGAAATCCTTCGACTACGCGGTAAAGGGGAATAGCGATGATTGATTTGAGAAGTATGGCGGTTGCAATGCCGGAGGTGGTGGGGCATCCGAACCGGACGCCATTTCACGGAGTATTGACGATGGTCGATGTACCGTCGCAGAGGGCACCTTCGGGTGCGCGAGGGCACCTGGTGGTGCTTACGAAACGAGCGGCGGAAGCGGCATTGCCTTCGCTATTGGGGATGGGCATGGACTATTCTCCTACGTTCGACAGGCACGATGTACGGTGCAAGGTGGGGGTGATCACGCGAGCGGAGATTGTGGGGCGAAACGTGGAGCTGGGCGGATATCTGTTTGCGAGAGATTTTCCTGAGATCGTGGAAGAGATTGCGAAATCGGGAAACAGCGCCGGTCGGCGGAGCATCGAGTCCTGCCGGGAAAGATTCGCGGAATCGAAGACGTTGCATGGGGTAGCTCGATACTGGGAACGGATACCGCAGATGGAAGGTTTGAGATCTTCATTGCGAGCAGCAGCCGGGCAGATTCTTAATTTGGCGGAAGCGCTATGTGCCGAGAACAAACCGGAACAGGCCGGAACATCGATGTCGACGATACGGGCCGAGACTGCGATCGTGTCCGAAGCCAAAGGCTTGGGGATGTCTTATGAGGTAACCGGGGTCCAATTGGCGGATGCGAGAGCGCGAGTGTGGATGCTGGAGAAGGTGACATTTACGGGGGCGGCGATTTTGCGGAGGGACAAAGCGGCTTACCGGGATACGTGGATTGAGCTTGAGTGAATTGGAATGCGGGACAGAAAAAGATGATCGCAGAGGACGCTGAGAACGGAAGCGCAGAACGCAGGGAAGGGTTGAAGGAGAACAGTTTGTTTTGTAGTTCCTATAGCACAGGAGGAGAAGGCAATGAATGAAGAGATGGTGCAGCAGTTGACGACGACGGCGGAACGGCTGGCGGTAGCAACCGAATCGTTGGATCGTGTGTTGGGACGACTGGACGCGCAGCAGGAGGCGCTAAACACGAAGGTGGACCGGATTGTGGCGGCGGTAGAAGAACGGCCGTCGCATGAGATGGCGGCGCGGGGTGAAGGCGCACGCCACTTGCAGGACCGAATGGCCGAGCTGGAAAAATCCAACGCGGATTTGAAAGCGCAGGCGGCACGGATGGCGCGGAAGACGCTTCCACCGCTGGTGTCAGCCATCCTGGCCAAGAGCTGCGGTGATTCCAGCGGCGAAAAGCTGGACAAGGGCGTACTGGACAAAACACTGCAAGGGCTGAGTGTGGAGCAGAGGATCGCGGTAAAGTCGGAATTGGCGAGGGCGGGAATTATCGAGTAAGGCTTCGGCTTTCGGGCCGCGGGCAAATGGCAGGCGCGACTTGGTCGTGCCTTTTCTATTTGTGGGAGAACAAGAATCGAATTCCAAACGCGGGAAAAACTAACAGAGGAGAAAACATGCAAGGACAATTTGTAGATCTGTACGCGTCCGCCGACTACCTTGGGCCGGGCGCGATTGAGATTGACCGCTATCAGACGGAAATCTTCGACATTGTGCGCCGGCGGGGTACGTTTGGGCAAAGGATCAAGCAAGTGCCTGCTACCGGGCATCCGTCACGGTTCTTTGAAGAGACGGCGATCAACTCGCCGACGGCGACGCAGGCATTTGTCGATCCCCGCAACATCGCACCAACAGTGGGGTCGCCGACACGCGTCGAGTTGGCGGTGCCACTGAAGGCGCTGGTGTCGCAGATTAACTACAACCTGTTCGACCTGGAAGTAACGGCGCAGCAAAGCCAGTTCGCCTACTTACAAGCGAAGGATCTGGCCGATTCGGTTGACGGACTGCTGCGCACGCATGATGTCGCGCTGTGGAACGGCACCGACACGTCGCTGAGCACTCCGACGACGCTGCAGTACTTCGGCGTGATCGGGCAGATCGTTGCCGGTGGGAACGTGACCACGGTCACAACCAGTGAACTGATCGTGGACACTATCAAAAGCACGATCGCGCAGATGGTTTCGAACTCGTCGTACGCGGTGCGTCCGACGGCCATTTACTCCAATCCGGTGCTGTTGGACCTGATCGACCGGGAAATGAAAACGGATTACAACGTGGTGCTCAATACCGTAGAAATCACGGGCGGATTTCGGGTGAAGGCACTGAGCACGCAGGCTGGAGATCTGCCGCTGATTCCCGACTGGACAATTCCATATACGGGGACTCCAGGAACTGGAACAGCGGTACTGCCGGCGTACATCGTGACCGAGGACCTGATCGAGTATCACTGGCTGAGCGATCCGAATCCGAGAGTGTTCAAGCTTGGACTGCCAAATGCGTTGACTCAGCAAATGGTGGTGGTGAAGTTTGGCGCGCCTGTGGTGAAGGGGGCGAATTTCGCACACTACCAAGTAAACATACAAAGGTAGGTAACAACAAGTTGCCAGTTGTCGGTGGCCAATTGCGAGTCAACCCGGAGTGGCCGGGGTTGGCGGGCAGCGGTGAATCACTGACAGCTGGCAACTTATAACTGACAGGTCACAACTTACGACCAGGACTCACTATGAACTATCTCGCGACAACGGACTACTTGACGTATGGGCTAGATGCGGCGACGGATCCATCGTGGATTACGGCGGCTTCGGGCATCATCGATGCGCATTGCCGGCGGGTGACGCTGGGAGTTAACCAATATGAAGAGCGGCTGAAGCTGCCGCCGGAATTAAATACAGTACGGTTGAGTTACTTGCCACTCGTGACGGTGGCACCGTTGACGACGCCGATCGTCACGCTGCAAGGGCGATATGGAATTCCGCGAAGAGGCGAATGGCCGTTTCCGGAGATGAGTCTGGAGTTCGCACTGGTTTTCTCTTTGCCGGGGATGTGGACGGCGATTGATCCGACGACGATCGATATTTGGATGGAGAGCGGCGAGCTCACTTTTCCGGTGAATGCGCTGGGACTGTTCTTCAACGAAGTGGACGTGGTTTACAACGGGGGATGGAGCCCGATACCGACGCCAGTGCAGGTCGCGTGCGCACAGATCGTGAAGAACGCACAGGCGACACCGGGACTGAATGTGCAATCGAGCCAGATCAACCAGATGCGGTTGCAGTATTTTGGGCCGACTTTGGTGGATGACATGGTGCGCAGTTTGTTGGCGCCGTATGTGGCGATAAAGGGTGCGTGATAGATGCGTCGTTCGCTGTTAGCGGTTTGCAGTGTCCGACGCGCCAGGAGGGATTATGGGAAGCGGGATTTGTGGGGACGCATTGGTGCGCGCGGCGAACGCGATGTTGACGGCGTTAGGCGGGGACCAGGTCAGCTTGCTATTGCCGGGGACGGCGACAGCGAGCGACGCGGCCGGCCAGTTGGGATTGGTCGATCCGGGCGTGCAGGATGTAATCATCATGCCAGTCGTAGCAAACAACAAGCCAACGAGCAACTTAGGACCGAGCCGGAGGATCGAGTTTACTCTGCCGGCTTCAGCGATTGAAGTGCAGTTGCCCACGCTGGGTATGGCTTCAGCCGAGGACTTGTTTAATGCAGCCCTGGGTCTGCAGTACGACGGCGATCTCTTCCACATTGAGGCAGTAGTGACTGAGACTTTTGCGGGGACGGCATATTTTTATGTAGTCACGGCAGTGGAGTGAGGGGATCACCTTTTAATTCGTTTTTCCCGTCAGGTCCGATCAGAGCATCCTCTCAAGCTTACAGAACCATGAATTTCCGAGCTGGAGTTCCAAGCTAGGAGCTAGCAGCTAGAAGCGAGTGTTCATGCAATTTGCCAAAGACAGTTTCTTGCTCGCATTGCAACAGAGGCTTGGCGGACTGAATCCGGCGCGTACGGTGACCATCAACGGCACAACCGTGGCAGCGATGGTTGCGGTCGAGAACTTGCCGCCCTCCTGCGCGGAACCACAGCCGAATGCGTTCTACATTGAGTGGGGCACGGCCACCGTGATCGACGGGCATGCCGGCAATGCGGCATTGATGAGCCTGGAGTGCACGATCTCGTATTACACATTGGGGACGGTGCAGAGCATGGTGGATCGTGGGCGAGTGCTGGGGCAGCTCGATGACGAACTGCTAGGAATCTGCCAGCCAACGAATACCGAAAAGTACGACTATACGCAGTCGCCAAGCGCAGATCTGGGCACGAGCGTCTTCTGGAATCAACCGGCGTTTCAGGAGGCGACAACGAGCGGAGTGGAGGACAACACAGCTGCTTATCAGGGACGTGCTGTGCGCCGGGCGATGTATGAGCAAGCTTATCAGGATGGACGTGCAGAGCGTCAGGCAAAGCTTACAGTTTTCTTCTTCTCAGAGGTAACACTTCTATGAGCACTTCTCCGTTGCGCTCGGCGATGGTTCCGATTACGCGGCAGATGCGTGCGTACTTTGCGCCGGTAAATCGGATCACTGAGACGCCGACGATTTTTGATCCATCGGTGAGTGGGGCGTTCCCGCTAGACTCGCCGCCTGTGCCCTGGCTGGATTTGGGCTGGATCGACAGCTTCGAGCGATTCTACAACACGCCAACGGACGTAGTGCGATCGGGAATGAGCACTTTTCCCGCGTTACAGTTCCGGGGACCGATCGAGGCGAGAGTGGAGTTCGACTTCCGGGAGTGGGGCAAGCTGCAAATGGCGCTGGCGGGAGGGTCGGAGCACATGAATGTGCTGGCGACCGGTTCGAGTTCGACGCCGGCGCCTTCGGGTGGACCGCCGATTCCAGCGGTCGCGGTCCTGACGGGATCAACGGCGAGTGAACTTGTTCTGGGCGCTGGTGCGGTAAGTGGGTTTGCGCGGGGTAATCTGATCGCAGTGGATTTGGACTATGAGCAGCAGATTGGTTATGTGGGATCCGGCATTTCGGCGGCGTACGTAAGCAATTCCGCTGCGGTGAACAATGATGCGAATTATGTCCGGCGGGTAACGTTCAACGTGGGGCGGGTAGTTGAACAGACAACAACTTCGGTGATTCTGGCTCAACCGCTGCTTGCAGGGGTGCCGGCAACAGGGTCGTCAGCACAAGTGGTGAGTGCATTTGTGGATCGAGAAGGCGGATCGTTCTTCCAAGAGTGGTCGGCAATGTTTGTCGTCGAACCGGAATCGGGAGGACGGGTCTGCTTCTACTATCCACGGCTCAGCGCGAATCCTGGAGCAGGGTCGCACGGTGTGAGCATGAGTTCAGGTGGGGGATGGACTCCACCAAAAAGCGGAGGCGTGGCCAAGACGAATGCGACAGCGAATACAGCCGGGAGTGGCACGAGTTCGTCACAGAAGTTCCTTCGCGAAGATTTCCCGGAGGTAGCAAGACCTCTAAGAGCAGTGGCGTTGCATGCTTCATTTCTTGCTCTGCCATACACAGATACTAATGATGGGCAAACAGTGTTGTGCTACCGAAGTTACTTTCCGGCTACCATGGCGGCCGTGTACTGAAACCAAAGATAGATAACCAAGAGCTTGTTGGACCTAATCCAACTAACTTTCCACATTGGAAAACAACTTGTCTGTGGCTAAGTCTTGACATCTTTGTCAGGTAAGTTGTGCCAATCTAAACTCGCTGTCTTTTACATAAAGTCCGAATCAGAATCACTCTAGCGCCCCGCAACTACGTCGTTGCAGACAAGTGTGGTTGTGTCTAGAGGTGAGGAAGGTAGCATCCCACAACTGAAATGAAGCTAACTATCGACAATCTTCAGGGACAAGGGCCGCAAGACTATACGGCAGCGTTGGATGGAACGAAGCTGCCCAAAGTTGAGCGCAAAGGAAATCAGCCGGCTGAGTTGCAGTTCAGCCTGGTGGCGAATTCACCCCAGTTTGTGATTCCGGTTGTGGGGGCGAGGGTCGCGCTGGGCAAGACGAATGGCAGCGATGTGTTCACGGGGTATGTAGTGGCAGCACCACAATACGAGTATCTGGGATGGGGCGAGCAAGGGCCGGTATACCGATACAATGTGGCGGCGCAGAGCGACGAAGCGTTGCTAAATCAGAAAGCGCTGCCGAACCGCCCCCCTTTTGTGGAACGGAGCGCGGGTAACGCGCTCCGGCAACTGGCGCAGGATTTATTGCCGGGAGAGTTCGACACGAGCGCGGTGCAGGATGTGGACACGCTGGCAGTTTACGCGGTGAATCCGCAGCATAATTTTTCCTTTCACGCAGCGGAACTTGCGCTGGCATCGCGAGGCAGCTTTCGATGCATGAGCGGAGCTTTGATTTTTGCGCCGGTGGGAGCTGCCACTTATGCGCTGAACGAGAGCGATCCGAACTTCTCGCCGGGCGGATTGTGGCTGAATAGTCCAAATCTGATGGTGAATGACGTGACCGTAATTGGGCTGGACGAACCGCAGGCTTATGTGCGCGACTACTTTGTAGGCAATGGAGAAAGTTTGAAATTCTATTTATCGCAGAAGCCGTTCGTGCAGGCGAAACCAGCGTTGATCGACGAGGAATATCTTGGGCCAGGTTTAGATCCGACGACCTGGATAGTGAACGATCCGTCGTCAGCAGTTTCGGTGGTGGCGCAGACGTTGCAGATTGCGGGTGGAACCGGACTGGATGGGCAGACCACGGTGAGCTTCATCGAGCAAGTCGAGCTCGGTGGGGCGCTGGAGTTGCAGCACGGAGATGTGAGCTTTACGGCGGCATCGCAAGGCGTACTGGGTGGTTTGTACGCGGGGGCGATTTCATCGGCGGGATGTTTGGCAGGGTTTCAGGTTACGCCATCCGGTGCGGGGTCGACCATTCAGGCGCTGATTAGTGGGTCGGTCACAGGACCGGTGATGGCGACGACGCCCGGGCACCAATATTTCTTTACGACCTATCTGTATTCGATGGAAGTTTACCGTCTTGGGGAGGGTTACCACTCTTCACTGCATCCGGCGGGAAGTGGATGGGGTGGTGCGGCAGTGGCTGCCGACGTGCGTTTTGTACTCGAAGTGCAGGACATCGACCCAAGCAATCCAGCGACGCTGGTTGCGCCTGCGACGGTATTGTACGACGACGTGATCACGAGTGCACCGGGGTTCTGCACGTACGTACTGGTAAATGCGGCGAACATGCAGTGCAGCGTGGCCTATACGTATGTGGCGCACATTCCGCTGGCAGAGGTTAGAACGGCGCTGCCCAGCGCTAATTATGTGACGCAACTCGTGGGAGCACTTTCGGACGGGGCGGCCTGCGAGATCACGAGCGATCCCTCGCTGGATTTCTATCCGCAGTATGTGCCGGCGCTGAATCAGTTGATTGTTGCGAGTTATCGGGGCGTGGGGCGCGCGGTGGCCCAAGTGGAGAATGAGGCGAGTGTGCTGTCGCTGCAGAATGGTGCGGACGATGGAACTCGAGGAACCGTGCGGGTGGCGAAGATGCCTGCGGCGCGCACGGACGTAGATTGCGAGAATGCAGCTCTAGCGATTCTGGACGACGCGACGGGAACGGCGTGGTCTGGAATTTATGAGACATGGAGCGATTTTTTACCTGGCGCCGCAGACGATATTTTTCCCGGAGATGCGATCACGGTAAATGTTCCTTCCCGCGGGGCGTCGTTTGTCGCCATCGTGAGGGAGGTGGAGATGCAGGTTGCAGATCCCGCGGATGATCGTAGTTTTTATAAGCTTGGGTTCGCCAACGATTTGGCGTCGCCGCTGGCGCTAGAGTATGCGGCCAGTGCGACGACGATTGCGCTGCAAGACATGCCTCCATTGTTACAGACGGCGCAGGTGGGCGCGTACTACCAGACAGACTTGACGGACGCGCAGATCACGGCCGTCACGTCGACGACGGTGGAGGTGGATGCGGGAATGGCGCCACCAAGTGGGTGTGGGATTGAGGTTAGGGAAAACGACTACGGCTGGGGGCAGGCTAACGACCGGAACTTACTGGGAAGGTTCAGCACGGAGACCTTCAGCCTCGCCCGGCTGGCGGAGACCCAGGATTATTTTCTTCGGCTATATGACGGTTCTTCGCCACCGAAGTATTCACGGTATTCGGCGGCGTTGCACGTTGACTATCCACTGTGAAAAGCCGTTTCTGATGGAAAGGGATACAGGATGGGAATTACCGATCGGGAATTCGCGTTGAAGGCGATCGACATCGAATTCCAGCGGGAAGTGCTGGATAAGCTGGTGCGCCTGGAAACGAAGATGGACACGCTGGTGGGGAACGGACAACCGGGACGGATGAAATTGGCGGAGGACAAGCTAGCCGCGCTGGAGCGAAACGATCTGCGGAACAGCGTTCACAACCGGCTGGTAAATGGCGCGGTCAGCGCCGGGATTAGTGTGGCCATTGCGCTGCACAAGTACTGGCTGAAGTAATTGGGCCAGAAGAGATTCTGGAAGAGATCTTATGGCGATGGTTTATTTCAAAAATAAAGGAGAGCGGCGATGAGCACACCGAGCACCACAATTATTACTACCTTGAAGACAGTAGCTTCTCCCACTGCGAACACGCTGAAGAGCGCTGGGGGCGAAGGAATTGACATGCCGGGGATGCTGGCTCTGGCATACAACAAAGCGGCCGAACTGAAAGTCTGTTTGACGCTGATTGTCAGGTCTACCGACGGAGCAGATCCTAACCTTACTGCGCTCAACAATATTTTGGCCAGCCTTACCTAAGGATACGGCTGCCGCAGCATCTGGGCGGCTGCCGCAGCGCCAGCCACACGCGAGGACTCTCTTCTGGAGAAAAAATAAAATGGACTTTTTAGCTCAGTTGCTGCGCGGAATTGCATTTGTTCCGGCATTGGTGAATGGAATCGAAGGGCTGTTCGGGAACAAAACGGGCGCCCAGAAAAAAGACGCGGCGATGTCGTTTCTGCAGAATGCGCTGGCTACCGTGGACGCCGTCGCTGCGCGGGAGATCGTAGATCCGGAAAAATTCCGCAGCGGCATATCGATGATCATCGATGGCACAGTGCTGTGCCTTAACGCTTCGACCTGGTGCAAGCAAGTGGCAACGACCACCGCCCAGCCCCTAGCGTAGCCTACTCTAATCCTAGCCGACTTCCTCGCTCCAATTCTCGAGTGTCTTCTTCACCAACGCCATGAACTGGTCAGCTACGGCGCCGTCGATGAGGCGGTGATCGTAACCGAGCGTGAGGTGGACGACGGAGCGGATGGCGATGGAATCGTTTCCCTCTTTATCGGTGACGACCAACGGCTGCTTGGTGATGCCGCCTACGCCCATGATGGCGGAGTTGGGCTGATTGATGATGGGCAGGCCAAAGACGGCGCCGAACTGGCCGGGATTGGTCACGGTAAAAGTCGAGCCTTCGACATCCTCAGGCTTGAGTTTCTTGCTGCGAGCGCGCTCACCGAGATCAGTGATCCCACGTTGCAGGCCAAGGAAGTTAAGGTCTCCGGCATTCTTCAGAACGGGCACGATGAGACCCCAGTCGAGGGCGACGGCGATGCCGACATTGATGTGACGATGGTAGTGAATGTTATCGCCTTCGAGCGAAGCGTTGAGAATGGGCCATTGCTGGAGCGCGATGATGGCGGCGCGCACGAAGAACGGCATGAACGTAAGGCGGCCGCCGTGGCGCTGCTCGAAAGCGTTCTTGTGTTTGGCCCGCAGAGTGACTATGCGGGTGAAATCCACCTCGTACATGCAGTGGACGTGAGCGCTGGTGCGACGCGACTCGATCATGCGCTGAGCGATGATTTTGCGCATGTTGGTCATCGGGACCAGATCGCCGGGATAGGCGACTGGCGCGGGTAGTGCTGCGGGCCGCGATTCGGAGGGTGCTGCCGCTGCCGGCTGCGGAATCGTCGCCGCAGGAGCAGCTGGCGCCGGGTGCTCGATGAAGGCCATGATGTCCTGCTTGGTGATACGGCCGCCGAGTCCGGTGCCGGTAATTTGCGAAAGATTGACACCGTGTTCGCGGGCGATCTTACGGACCAGTGGGGAGGAGCGGGCTTCCTCTGCTCCTTCGTCTGCCGCCTGTTGTGCAGGCGGAGCGCTGGCAGTTTGTGCGGGAGTTGGTGCTGGAGCCGGCTTCTTCTCTTCCCTCTTTTCCGCAGGCGGCGCGGGTGCGGCCGCGGTTTTCGGCGGCGCGGCTGCGGCTTCGCCATCCACCGCGATGGTACCCACGACCGTGTTCACGCCGACCGTTGTGCCCTCAGAAACTTTGATCTCCTGCAGAACGCCGGAGGCGGGCGCGGGAATTTCTGCGTCGACCTTGTCAGTGGAGATTTCGAACAACGGTTCGTCGCGCTGTACCTTGTCGCCAGGCTTCTTCAGCCACTTGGTAATAGTGCCTTCAACGATGGATTCGCCCATCTGGGGCATGATGATGTCAGTCGGCATGATTTCCTTCCACGCGGCCCACGGTTCAGGACAGAGGGACGCACGCAAACGCATATTATAGCGGTTGGGGAGTCGGTGTTGGAAAGGTGGGCGACGTGCATGGCTGGACGAGTTTCCATTCCGGTTCAAGAGGGGAAGCCTAGGGAGTGTTTCGGGGAGACATCGCCAAGCGTCGGGAACTCGGCCAACGTCGTCGGGGAGCTGGTCACCGAAACTCAGCAGACGTAGGTTACTTCTGTGGACGGCCTGTGGTAACATAAAAAAACAGCGTTGATCTGCTATTATCTTCTTGACAGTCAATGGGTTGCATTAGTAGAAATTTATTGCTATCTCCCCCTACGTGTCTGGGCATCCAAGAAGCAGCTAATGGCCTTGATCTGGAATGCCGATGTACAGATTGGGTCGGAGGTTTTGATCATGTCGCCTGTTCGTGACGTCTGCCTTTCTTCAAATGATGTCGATGAGATGATCTCGGGATTCGAGCGCAAGTACGGAGTTTCGAGCGTCGAGTTCTTCAGAAACCAAGAGATACGGCAGCGATTGCCAGAAGACGACGTTTTCCGCTGGGAGGCGTTGATCGACCACAGGCTGGCCCTCCGCGAGTCATACCAAGAAGTGCACAGCGGTTATCTCGCCCACTTGAGCCCTTCGAAAGAGATTCGTTCTGACGTTGAGACTCAGGAACTCCTGGCGGCATAAATTTGCCTGGCCCGACCGATGACTACTTCACGTACAAGCGCTGGTTTGACCAGCACTACGATGCACTGGTACTTCCGGCCGACTGCTCAGAGCCGGAAGCTCCGCCGCTTGAGTACACCAACCAACAAACGTGGACTTTGCGGTGGTTCCTGATCTTTGGCGATGAACCCAGGGTCTACATTCGCATCTTTGAGCACTTCGCGAAGCGCTCGCGCCTCTTTGATGAGTCAGCGCATACACTTTTCTTATCATTTCGGTCCTCTGGCGGGAGTCGATGGTCAGGGTGTACCGCTCTATCAGCCCGCGGATCAAGTTTTTGTCAGAATCGATAATATAAATAGGCCGCCCCATCTGCATCCTGAGGAAGATCCGACGCGGCATATTCCGCAAGAAAACATCAGGGGATTAGTCTTAGTCGATCTTGATCTTTTCGATTTTGTTGAAGCCAGCTTTCGAAAACGCAAGAATGGAACGACCATGAGCCGCGAACTTGGATACCGGGTGGGATAAACCAATGCGACCGCACTTCGTAACGTCGATTACTTATTTCTTGCAAGAAGGCAGGGATAATCTGCCGGAATGCCTGAAAATCGTTTTCCAAGCGGCGAGGCAGCAGAGCATTGAGAAAATAATTATCTTCACGGCGAGAGGTGAGGGCGTCCAGATGGCGCTTGAAAATTTCTGCTCCCTTGAGGAGTATCGAAAAATTCAACTCGTCGCCGTTACATTCCCGCAGGGAAAGGAATTTACCTTCGAGGGCAAGCCGTTAGAAGTGAGGATTCCGGAGGAAACCAAGGAGTTGCTTGTGAGCCACAACGTGCCAATTATCAGGGCGCACCTTCCTTTTGACCCAATCGCCCCGCCGTTTGGTGATAGAGGAGTATTGGCGCAGGACCTCAGTTTGGTGGAGAGTGCCCTGAATATATTCGGTGGTGGTATGAGCCTCTGTGTGCAGGCAGTTGTTCTGGCCTGTGACGCTGGCGCGGTCGGATTGGGAGAGCATGTAATCGCCATGACTTCAGACACCGCGATCTTAGTTCAGGCCGCAGCAACCACGCGGATGCTGCGAGAATTGGTAGTCAGAGAAATTCTATGCAAGCCAGCTATCTTGAGCATCGGACGCAAGGAGAGTCAGATTGAAGGACGCATTTCTCCCAAGATGATTGAAGGGGATCCCGACCAAAAGCCGGTCCTAGGCGAGGGCAACCCGGACAAAACGACGTAGTACGAAACTCTATCGGGTAGATCGTTCGCGGAAATTATCGTTCCAGCCTTTTTTCTGTGTCCTCGTCTACTCTTAGATGCCCGACTCCCCGGCCACGTGATTAGTGTGTTTAGTGCTCCTATTTGCCTTCCTCGCCGGTTGGTGCGGCCACGCCAAAGGTAGTTTTCCAGTAATCCTGAACCGCGGGCGGCAGCTTTTCCATGTGCGAGAGCAAACTTGCGATCTTCCACATGTCTTGCTCGCTCAAAGTTTTTTCCCAGGAGGGCATGCCGGTGTAGCGGACGCCGGTGCGGATGGTGTAGAAGACATGCCACTCCGGATCATCGGGCGGATCGGAGACCAGGTTGGGAGCGGGCGGGTAGAAAGATTTAGAGAGAGAGGCGGGCTTGCGGTCAAGGTCGCCGTGGCAAAGGGCGCAGTTCATGCTGTAAAGTTTCATGCCATCTTCAAGGTTCTGGTCAGTGGGCGGGATAGGATTGGTGATGTGAGGAGCGTGGCGCTCCATAGACGCGTCGACAGCGGTGTTGGCCAAGCGATGTTCCCATCGAGGCGGTGCAACGTTGGCGGGAGTGGGAAAGTAACCGAGCATGGCGAATCCAAGCCCGCAAAGAATGATTACAAGAACGGTGACGATGACGCCAAGAATGAACTTACCCATGGATCCCCTCCGGGAAGCGACTATTGTTGCAGAAGAAGCAGGTTGGGCGCTAGTTTTGACCCGCCGAGGCGACGCCTCGCTTCGCTTCTCTAAATATTCTTAATTGTTGTGACAATCAAAATGCTTTCAGCCTGCGGGCTTCGCGCACTACGTCGCTCACCTTGGGCAGGTAATGTTCTTCCTGCGGCGGAGAAAAGGGAACGGCGGAGTCAAGGCCTGCGATGCGGATAATGGGGCCGTCGAGATCGTCGAAGGCTTCTTCGTTGATGATGGCAGCGATTTCTCCGGCCAGGCCTCCGGTGCGAGAGTGCTCGTGCAGGATGATGACTTTGTTCGTCTTCTTCACGGTGCGCGCGATGGCTTCACGATCAAGCGGTGAAACGGTGCGCAGGTCGAGGATTTCGAGATCGATTCCTTCGTTCTTCAGCACCTCAACCGCCTCCAACGCTGTGTGCACCATTGCCGCATAAGTAATGATGCTCAGGTCGCGGCCTTCGCGGACGATGTTCGCTTTGCCGATGGGGACGACGTAATCCTCCGCGGGAACTTCGCCTTTTATGCGGCGGTAGAGATATTTGTGTTCGAAGAAGATGCACGGGTTGTTGTCGCGGATGGCGGCTTTGATCAGGCCTTTGGCGTCGTAGGGCGTGGCTGGGCAAATGACTTTCAGTCCGGGATTGTGGACAAACCACATCTCTGGATTCTGCGAGTGAAACGGGCCGCCGTGAACGTATCCGCCGCTAGGGCCGCGGAGGACCAGCGGCGCGGGCGCGCCCCAGAGATAGTGGGTCTTAGCGACCATGTTGGAAATCTGGTTGAAGGCGCAGCCGATGAAATCCATAAACTGGAACTCCGCGACAGGACGCATGCCGGTGAGCGACGCTCCGAAAGCCGCGCCCACGATGGCGGACTCGGCGATGGGCGTGTCGATGACNNCGGTCGATGAAACCGTCGGTGACTTTAAAAGCGCCGCCGTAAATGCCGATGTCTTCGCCAAGGCAGAAGACAGTTGGGTCGCGGTCCATTTCTTCCCAGATTCCCTGGCGGATGGCTTCGAGATAAGTAAGTTGCATAAGAGTCTCCGCTGCGGATTTCTTCTTCTCACTTCGCTGTGGGAGTGTTAGCGACCGTGATCCGTATTAGGCGCGCATTCGGAACAGGCTTTACGGAGCTGCCTGGGTGGAACTCACACCCTTTGAAAAAAAATGTGAGACCCTGTTCGCGCAACGCGCAGGTCGGTTCTTCCCACAAAGACGGGAGCGGGGTAATTATGGCATGAGGATACATAGCTTGGACATCAGCATAGTCTGCTCCGACTGAAACACCCTCTTTAGTTTGTAGTCGAGGGTCAGTAATTACCAGCATTGAGATGAGCAACCGGCCCCCACGCGCGTACGCTATCGTGGTGTCGCGAATTCGATCGGGTGGCTGTTGACCTGGATGTTCCATCCCCCATCGATGAAACGGTCCATTTTTCAGGACTACGAAAACCGGAGGTGAGGAAAAGGAGAACCCCTCAAGTGGCTGGGCGTCCGCATAGTACTCAGCGTGATAGATCTCTTTTGGTTTCCTGTTCGTATCCAGAAGGTCGCGGGGGATCGTTGTTCCGGGATGGAAGGGACCGACTCCAGTTCGTGTGATCTGAGGAAGCGCCGTTGGAGCCGTCTGACTGCGAGCCGGTACAGCACCGACCAATAATGAGAACAACAATGCGGTCCAACGAAACCTATCAATACGGCCATTCGACTTCACGGGATCTCCCAAAACAATACATTTCCGGTTTTGTCCATTACATCGTTATAACGAATCTGGTTGCCGTCCCACAGATCAATATGCCCTGTGGCTCCATCGTCGTTTAGAGCAAAGTCAAAAACGACGATGCCTTGACGTCCAGCCAATGCCTTCCGCGCAGCGTCGTTTTTTAGTTTCATCGTCGGTTGCCCGTACTTATGAATGAAGTACTGCTGCATTTCCTGGACCCGATACGCGTAGTGTTTTTGATCGACACCGTCGACAGTGTTCAGACCAGTAAAATCATTGG
The DNA here is from genome assembly GCA_003131635.1 of Acidobacteriaceae bacterium. Lineage (GTDB taxonomy): Bacteria > Acidobacteriota > Terriglobia > Terriglobales > Acidobacteriaceae > Sulfotelmatobacter. The sequence continues at coordinate 9,009 of PKVZ01000079.1, read as the reverse complement.
GGACGGGCGAGTTTGCCGAGTTTAGAGCTCGGCTGATGCGGATCGTGCAAGTATTTGTTATCCAATCAACGTTGACTCCGCCGCCAATATCCTTCTTTACATCCTCTTTTTCGCCCGTAGGATAGTTATCCCAGAGGTTCTTCCAGTTAATACTGGTCAAAGCCGCATTCTTAGGCCGCGGCGCATCTGGCGGCCGTAGAAATTGCATGGAAACGAATCCGCCGCCTTTGATGCGGACCCAACCGTTCTTATCTGAATCGATGATTTCTACTGTCGTGCCATTGCGCAAGCTGCCGGTAATCGGGAAGTTCGTCCCTGCGCCGCTGCGAACGTGTAGGGCGCCGCTTTTTGTCGTCACAACATACTGCATATATCCTCCGCTCCCGAGTGAGCTTAGCTATGACTTAGGGTCGTCACCTTGGGATGCTGGATCAGAGGAGCACGAAACGGCAAGTCTTAGTTGGCGATAACTGCCCGATTCTGTGCACCGAATATTACATCAAATAACTACACGCATCAATTTCCCCCGCCAGGCCGATTGAAGAATGAGCGATACAGCGAATTGTCACTTCAAATGCACAGCGGCTTCGGTTTCTTTGTAGTTGCCCGTCCCCTTCTTCACCTTCGGCATTCCATACTTCGGCTTGATCTCATGGCATCCATCTTCACAGAAGATACCGCCTTCGGCGGATTCCGGCGTGGGCATCGGCGAGTTCACCGCGATCTCGCGCTCGGCTTCGATCACGCGCTCCACATCTGACATTAATTCCGCATTTTCTTTCACAGTCAGCCACTTCTTTTCTTTCACTAGATAATTCTCAAAGCGCGCGATGGGGTCGCGTTTCTTCCAGAAGTCAAACATCGGCTTGGGAACATACGCTGCGGCGTCGTGGATGGCATGGCCTTTCATGCGCATCATTTTCGCTTCGATCATGGTGGGGCCTTCGCCCCGATGGGCGCGCTCGACGGCGTCGCGAGCGGCGTCGTAGACCTGGCAGGCGTCGGTGCCGTCGACGATGATTCCGGGGATACCATATCCGATGGCGCGCTCGGCTAAATCTTTTACCCGATACTGCATCTCCGATGGCGTGGAGTAGGCCCACAGATTGCTCTCGACAAAGAGCACGAGGCCAAGCTGCTGCACGGCGGCGAAGTTGATGCCTTCGTAAGTCACGCCGGTGGATTGGCCGCCGTCGCCGATCCAGGTAAGAGTTGCAATGTTGCGTCCCTGCAGGCGCGCGCCCAGCGCCACGCCAGAGAGCACGGGGATGAGATCGCCAAGCATGGAAATGGGCGAGACCATGTTGCGCTTTTCGATGTCGCCGAAGTGCGATGTGCCGTCGCGGCCTTTGGTGGGTGAATCGGCCTTCGCCATGTATTGCATCATGGTGTCGGAGGCCCGGAAACCGCGGACCAGCAGCGCTCCCTGGTTGCGTATCATGGGCGCGAACCAGTCATCCTTATCAAGGGCGTAGGCCGAGGCGCACGAGCAGGCTTCTTGGCCCAGCCCGAAATAAACTCCTCCGACTACCTTTCCCTGCTTATAAAGATTTTCCAGTCCGATCTCCATTTTGCGGTTGAGCAGCATGTAGCGGTAGATCTCGATGCACTGCTGCTTGCTCAAGTACTTCGAGTCGCGGATGGGCGGGACGGGCGCGCTGAGGTCGCCGGTGACTTCGTAGCGGACGTGCTCGGTGCCGTCCTTGTCTTTCTCGATCGCTTGGCGGACGCTGAGGTCGGGATGCTCCAGGCGCGTGTCGGGGATGGAGTAGGTGCGGAGGTCCGTGGCCGTGGACTTGAACTGAGATGCACCGTTACGCCTACGGCTCCCGTTCGCACCGTGCTTGGAGTTTTTCTTCTTAATTACCATAAGGATGGCCTTCGCCTCGTCACAATTGTCAATGCTATCGCGAGAGTGGCGCGTTGGGCTAGGCCCAGCTGGTGTCGTCCTCTTTGTGGAGTTGCCGAAACTCGGCAGGACGTTGCACCGGGACGCCAACTGTATTCCCGAGCAGGGCATCGAGAGTTTCGACCCAGAGTATTTGGCTCGAGAACACCGTGCCGAAGTTGCGGGAGATAGATTCGGCGACTGTGTTCAAGTCAAGCGAATGACCGAGTTCTTGCTGCATCGAAGTGACTGCCTTCGACCTGATGCCGCAGGGGATGATCAGGTTGAAGAAGCTGAGGTCGGTGTTTACGTTGAGAGCGAAGCCGTGCGAGGTGACGAAGCGGGAGATGTGGACTCCGATGGCGGCGACCTTGGCCTCGGACCCGCGCTCGGGCGGATTCGCTTCGCTTCGCCGGACAGCCGAGGCGGCTGTCTCCACTCGTGCATCGTCGCATTGCGCATCCGTCCACACACCTGTCAGGCCGGCCACACGCTTAGTAGGAATCGCGAGGTCGGCGCAGGTGCGAATCAGAACTTCTTCCAGACGGCGGACGAATTCGACGACGCCGAGTGTTTTGCGCTTACCGTCGGGTTCGGCGAAATCGCGCAAGTCAAAGATCGGGTAGCCGACGATCTGTTCGGGTCCGTGGAAGGTGACATCGCCTCCGCGGTCGCATTCGAAAAGCTCGACGCCGCGCTGGGCGAGGAGTTCGGGCGAAGCGATCACGTTGGCGGCTTTGGCATTGCGCCCAAGTGTGATGACGGGCGAGTGTTCGAGCAGAAGCAAGATATCCCCGATCTTTTCCGCTTTGCGCAGTTCTACCAGTTGCCGCTGCAGGCGCAGGCCAGTGGCGTAGTCGACGGTGCCGAGCTGGACGACGGAGATCAGATTCTTTGCCACGGATTCACGCAGATTCGCACGGATTAAAAGCAAGATATCCACCACGGAGGAGACGGGGCATCAGCGGGCCTGGGCTGGGACCTCGACGTAGGTTGAATACGTATGCGGCTCGGGAATTGGTTCGCCGTTTTGGACCATGCCATCGAGGTGAAAGGCAATCGCCTCTCGCATCTCCTGCTCGACTTGCTCGCGTGTCTTACCTGTCGCGACGCAGCCGTCTAAATCGGGTGAGTATGCGGAGTAACCCGTACCGGTTTCTTCGATCACGATCAAGTATTTTTTCATTTCTTTAGCCCTGCCTGCTTCAGAATGCTGTTCAGCGTGCCCGGACCGAGATCATCATTCAGCTTTCCGGGAACCGTGACTAACCGCGGCTTAATCGAATGCTTGAACTGACGATGACTCCCGCGCGTGCGATCAAGACGCCATCCATCCTGATCTAACATCTTCAATACGTCGCGTACCTTCATTTTACGCTTACGCGCGGGCTAGTTGCTCGAATCCGACCGCATTTGTGAAATGGCAGTTTGCACCCTGCTTTCAAGCTTGTGCCACGTCTTCTGGTGGCCTGGGGCGCTATGCTCAGCCTCATTCGACAATAATCGAGGGCCCACTCCAGCTCGGGGTTGATCGCGATGTTTGATTGCACTCTCGATTCGTTGAAGTTTTTCGGAGCGAGTCATTGAATCTCACCTTACGCGTTAATCGCCATCCCATACACGCTGTTCGCCGCGTCCAGCATAGCCTCAGCTAAAGTCGGGTGTGCATGGATGGTCCAGATCAAATCTTCGACAGTAGCCTCGAGTTCCATGGCAGCGACGGCCTCGGCGATCAGTTCGGTCGCCTGCGGGCCAATAATGTGGACGCCGAGAATTTCCCCGTAGTCGGCGTCGGAAACAATTTTGATGAAGCCTTCGTGCTGCCCTACGATTGATGCGCGCGAGTTCGCGGTGAAGGGGAACTTGCCAACTTTGATGTTGTAGCCGGCTTCGCGCGCCCTGGTTTCGGTGAGGCCTACGCTGCCGATTTCAGGATGACAGTAAGTAGCGCCTGGGATGTGTTCGGGATTAATTGGCTTGCAGGGCTTGCCAGCAATCTTGGCAACACCTACCAGCGCCTCCATGGCGCCGACGTGGGCAAGTTGCGGCGAACCGAGCACAATGTCGCCCACGGCATAAACACCCGGTTCGGCGGTCTGCATCCAGGAATCGGTTTGGATGAAACCCCGCTCCGGCTTGACTTTGGTTTTCTCAAGGCCGACGTTTTCCGTGCGCGGTTTGCGGCCCACAGCAATCAGGATTTTTTCCGCTTCGATCTTCTGTTGCTTGCCGTCAACGCTGATGGTTACGGCAATGCCGGTTTTCGTCTTGTCGATCTTCTCAACCTTCGCGCCAGTATGGAAGTTGATTCCACGCTTGCGGTAGACGCGGGCCAATTCTTTGGAAATTTCTTCGTCTTCCACGGGAACAAGCCGCGGCAACATCTCGACAATCGTGACTTCGCAACCAAAAGAGCGATAGATCGAGGCGAACTCCACGCCCACCGCTCCGGCGCCCACTATGATCAGCGATTTCGGAATTTCTTTCAGGCTGAGAATCTCGATGTTGGTGAGAATCCGGTCGTCCACCTCAAGACCCGGCAGCAGGCGCGCTTCGGAGCCAGTGGCCAGCAGCACGTTCTTTGCTTTGAGTTGACTCGTCTTGCCATCGTTCGCCACCTCGACCGTGATGATTCCGTTCTGCGCCGGCCCAGTCAGCTTGCCATAGCCCTTCACCGTCTCCACCTTGTTTTTTTTCATCAGGAATTCGAGGCCCTTGGCATGTTTGGAGACGATCTTCGACTTTCTTTCCTGGATCGCAGCCCAGTTCAGCTTGCGCCCATCCACGCCCTCAATGCCAAATTCCGCGGCATCTTTCAAGTGGTCCCAAAGCTCCGCATTGAAAAGTAGAGCTTTGGTGGGAATGCAGCCCACATGCAGGCAAGTCCCGCCGAGGTATGAATCCTTTTCGAGAAGAGCGGTTTTCAATCCATATTGACCGGCGCGAATTGCTGCTGTGTAGCCGGCCGGCCCACTTCCGATAATGACGACGTCATAAATGGTTTCAGGCAAAGTATTACTCCTTACATCTATGAACAGATGTCAAACGGCAAACCAACGATTCTAGATCAGGGCGGGGAATGCGCCAAGCATCGGGTAAGTCAGTCGGCTTCTCAAGGTTGCGCGATCAGAGGCTGCTTCCGGCGGCGGCACTGTGGCTCATAGTTTCTTCCAGCGCCCCTTCCGGAGATTCCGGCATCGTCGAGTTCGAAGTTGATAATTGCAGACGGCTCTGGTTGGCATCTCGGAGGGTGAACTGGCCGAAGATTTTTTCCAGATCGATCGCCATCGCGGAAAGTTCGTCGCAAGCTTTTGCCGATTCCAGCGCCCCGTTAGACGATTCCGCCGCCAGTCGCGCAATTTCGCCAATGTTGGCACTCACTTCCGAAGAAGTAGCGGATTGTTCTGCCGTGGTGGTCGCGATCTGATTGATCATGTCGCGTACGCGATCGTTCATGCGAATGATTTCCTGCAATGACTCACCGGTTCGCTCGGTTTTCTTGACGCCTTCTTCCACTTGAGCCGTACCGGCTTCCATGGCCTGAACTACGGTTCTTGTTTCTGTCTGGATAGTCTGGATGCGATTGCCAATTTCTTTGGTCGCGCGGGTAGTGCGTTCGGCAAGTTTGCGGACCTCATCCGCGACTACTGCGAAGCCCCGCCCTTGATCCCCGGCACGCGCAGCTTCGATGGCAGCATTGAGAGCAAGCAGATTGGTCTGGTCCGCGATATCTTCGATGACTGCGACGATTTCACCAATCTGATTGGAACTCTTGCCCAATTCGCGAATCTTAGCGGCCGTCGCGGTGACGGATGTGGCGATGGAGCGCATGTTGTTGGCGGACTGTTCTACGGCTTTTTCTCCGGCATGCGCGGTTTCGGTGGCCTTTTCGGCGGCTTCCGCCGCCTGCCTGGCGGACTCCGACACTTGACTCACCGTGGATGACATCTCGTGCATCGCGGTCGCCACTTGCGCCGTGCGGTCTGTCTGAGTATTTGCCGCCGCAGACTGCTGCGATGATGTCGAAGCCAATTCGTGGCCCGCGCTGGCAATACGTTCCGCAGTGGCGGCAATGTTTTCGACCATACTGTGCAGATTGTTTTTCATGCTGTTCAGGGCAACCACCGCTTCGCCTACCTCATCCCCGGAAAGAACTGTGATGTCCTCAACGGAAAGATCATTTTGCGCGATCGCCCGCGCCAACTCTGTCGAAGCCGTTACCGGCTTGACCACCAGTCTTCGAACGACGAAAAAGACCACGCCCGCGGCAGATAGAACGGTGCAGAGACCGACCAGCAGGAGAGCTAGGGTGTTGGCTCTGGCACTTTTCGTCAGATCATCCAGTGGAGCCGTAACCACGAATGCACCTTTTATATCTCCCTCCTTCATGCCTTCTTTTTGGTAACCAAAAGGATCTTTCGCTCCGACCGGATCGCCGTGGCAAAAGAGACAATCCTCGGTCAGACGCACGGGCTGGGCATAACGCATTACCGCTTTTCCATCGGCTGTATCGCGACGGTAATACTCGACAAGTGTCGGATCCTTAACAAAAGCTCGCAGAGCTTCAGCCTCGAAGCCGTTGGGCGTATTCTTGGGATTTCGCGGAACCAGCGATGGAGTGGAGAATTTCATGCCTTGAGTCGCGGCATAGTCACGCGCCACCGTCCAGGCCACTACCACCGGCACCTGCGAGATTCTCTTGAATTTGTGGTGGGGAACGTAGTTCTCTATGTTTTGAGAAAAATAAGTTCGAACTTCCGCTGCCATGCCGTCAGTTTTTCTTAACCTGTCCACAAAAGATTCTTCCGCCTGGATGTTGACCCGACGCTGGTTAACCAGGAAACCCACGCCGGATGTTATGGCCAATGTCGCCAAAATCGACCCAGCAATTTTGGCTGTGAGTTTGAGCCTTCCGATCCCCGCAAAATATGTCGACATGGCCTGCCCTCGATGTCCCTGTTGAATATCGGCCACCGGGGCTCGGAACATGAAAAGTTCGCGTTAGAACATTAGCCATGCCTGGAACTAAGGTATAGGGCAAAAAAGCGTCTCTTGGGCGGCAACAATAGCAACAAAAGCCGCCTCGCGGCGGCTTGTCAAGACTTTATCGACGTCAAACTTGAAAAAGCTCGGCTAGTTGTTTTCGTTACTGGCGCGCTTCCAGGAGATCAACTCGCCGATGGTCGAACTGGTGCTCGATACTGGTTGTTTGTAAGCTTCCACCTCGGACCGCGAAGCCTCTTCGCCGACCGCGCGAATACTGAGGCCGACTTTCTTATCCTCAGCACTCATCTTGATGATCTTGAAATCGTGTTCCACGCCCGGTTCAAGATGCAGGGGTTGGCCGTTTCCATCCACCGCTTCCGACTTGTGGCACAGGCCTTCCACGCCTTCCGCAATTTCCACGAACGCTCCAAAAGCCGCCACCCGCAGCACTTTGCCGTGAACCACGTCGCCGACGTGATGTGCCGCAAAGAAAGTTTCCCACACGTCGGGCTGAAGCTGTTTCACTCCCAGCGATAAACGTCGTTTGTCGGGTTCAATCGCCAGCACCACGGCCTTCACGCGGTCGCCCTTCTTCAGCACTTCCGACGGATGTTTCACCCGCTTGGTCCAGCTCAAGTTGCTGACATGTACCAGGCCATCGATTCCATCTTCGATCTCGATAAACGCACCGAAGTCAGTCAGGTTTCGTACCCGGCCTTCCACCGTCATGCCCACGGGATACTTATCGTGCAACGCATCCCAGGGATTGGTCGCCAGTTGTCGCATACCCAGCGAGATTCGCCGCTCCGTGGGGTTCACATTGAGCACCACGCATTCGACCTGATCGCCCACGTTCACCAGTTTCGAAGGATGCTTCATGCGCTTGGACCAGGTCATTTCGCTGACGTGAACCAGCCCTTCGATGCCCTGTTCCAGTTCCACAAAAGCGCCGTAGTCGGTCACGCTGATCACTCGCCCGGAGACATGCGCGCCCACCGGATAGCGGTGCTCCGCGTCGAGCCATGGATCGGGAGTTAGCTGCTTGAATCCCAGCGATACGCGCTGCTTGTCTTTGTCGTACTTCAAAACCTTGACCTGAATTTGATCGCCGACATTCACCAGATCGCGCGGATGAGTCAGACGTCCCCACGACATATCGGTGATGTGCAGCAATCCATCCAGTCCCCCGAGATCCACGAAAGCTCCGTACTCGGTCAGGTTTTTCACCACGCCAGTCAGTACAGAACCCTCTTCCAGATGTTCCAGCGTCTTGTTTCGTTTCTCGCTTTGCTCGCCTTCCAGCAATTCCTTACGTGAAACCACAATGTTGCCGCGCTTCTTGTTGAGCTTGATCACCGTCACTTCAAGCGTCTGGCCCTTCATCCCCTCAAGGTTCCGGATGGGCCGAAGATCGACTTGCGACCCTGGCAGAAAAGCTCTCGCGCCAAGAATGTCGACCGTGAGACCGCCCTTGGTTCGCTCAATCACCGTCGCCAGAATGGGCCGCTTTTCGTTGTGCGCCTTTTCTACCTCGTCCCAGGCGTGAATGCGCGCCGCCTTCTGGTGCGTGAGGTTGATGTAGCCTTCCTCGGTGTGTCCCTTCTCGCGCATCACATCGATTTCGTCGCCCGGCTTCACCTTCGGCTTGCCTTCGTGATCCAGCACCTCCGAAAGCGGCAACATGCCTTCCGATTTGGCGCCCACATCCACAACAACGTGAGTCGAAGTCAGCTTTAAGACCGTGCCTTTGATTACGCGGTCTTCTCCCACCGCCTCTTCGGTCTCCGTGGTGAAGCTCTCCAACGCCGAGGCAAAATCCTCGCCGGCATGTTTATCGTCGGAAGTCGTACGCGGAGCGTCTTCAGAGGCTTGTGCTGCTGGAGCGGCAGCCTGATTTGGCTCCGTCGGATGCTGCTCTGTCAGGTTCGTCTCTGCCGTCTTCTGTTCACTCATGGGTTGTTCGGTTAAGGTTGGCTCGGATGCCGTCGGTTCTGTTTCGGTTGCAACGGCGCTGTTAGATTCGGAGTTGTGAGCGGTGGTGTGGTCGGACAAGGTCATGCCTCTCTGCTGAAACCTCGCACTCGGTGCGGGTAAAGATGCGGGGCCTGCTTGGCGGACTGCTGGAGTGAGTCGTT
>PKVZ01000072.1 GCA_003131635.1 Acidobacteriaceae bacterium | reverse complement strand
GGGCGAGTCAAGTAAATAATTACCCTAAAAAGGATGATGCGGGTAAGCTTTGGCTTACGAGGCTTTTTCGGAGGGGCCTTGGACCTTTTCGACCATTCGTACAAGGTCGACAAGGGATTCCGCGTGCATCTTCTCCATTGCGCGGCTGCGCTGGACTTTCACTGTACTTTCCGCAGTTCCGAGCTGAGCCGCAATCTGTTTATTGAGCATGCCCGAGACAAGCATGGCGATCACCTGCTGCTCGCGAGCGGTTAACGAGTCGAAGCGCCGTTGGAGGTCTGTTATTTCTTTTTCCTGTTCACGCCTCCCACGATCTCGCTCCAGTGCGATGCGAACAGCATCCAGCAAATCCTGGTCGCGGAAGGGCTTGGTGAGGAATTCGACCGCCCCGGCCTTCATGGCGCGAACACTCATTGGAATATCACCGTGGCCGGTCAGAAAAACGATTGGAGTACGAATCTTTCTCGCCGCAAGCTCGCGCTGAAAATCGAGCCCACTCAGTCCGGGTAGTCTGACGTCCAGCACCAGGCAACTGGGTACATCTGGCGGTTTCTTATGCAGGAAGCTATCGGCCGAGTCAAAGCTCTCAACCTGCAGACCGACCGTGCTTAAGAGGAACTTGAGCGACGAACGGACGGAGGGATCATCATCGACCACAAAAACGACCGGAGCACCAGTCATGAAGGACTCCCGCCGGATTCCGGCAGCGTGAAGTAAAACACAGCGCCATGGGGAGAGTTGGGCGCAGCCCAGAGGCGACCGCCATGATTTTCAACGAGGGAGCGGCTGATGGACAAACCCATTCCCATACCATTCGCTTTCGTCGTAAAGAAGGGAGTGAAAAGGCGATGTGCTTCCGAGCTAAGTCCGGTACCGGAATCGCGTACCGCAACCTGTACGTCCCCGGACTCGTCGACCCGGGATTGCACCCAAAGTAACCGCGGTCGATCTATCACCGGGGTCAGGGCTTCGATGCCATTCATAATCAAGTTCAGCAGGACCTGCTGCATCTGAACGCGATCAGCCAAGACGGGCGGGAGAGACTCCATCAATTGGCGTTCGAGCAGAACTCGATTCTCATAAAGCTCGCGGTCAGCTAGAGTCAGGACCTCTTGAATGACGCCGTTTATGTCCAGTTTGTTCTTCTCGGCAGGTTCCTTCTTTATGAATCCGCGGATTCGAGCAACAACGGCGCTGGCTCGAGTGCCGTCAGCAACGATTTCCTCGAGCACCCGACGCAGAACCTCAGGTTGGAGATTATCAGCGGCGAGCAGTCTCAGGCACGCGCTGCTGTTATTGATTACCGCGGTCAGAGGTTGATTGACCTCGTGGGCTATGGACGCTGCCAGTTCGCCCATGGTTGTCAGTCGGGAAACCCGGGCAAGCTCCGCTTGCGTCATGTGCAATGCTTGTTGTGCTTCCTTCCAATCGTGCAAATCCACGACGCTCCCAAACCATTTGATGACCCGACCTTCTCGGTCCCGCAACGGCAGAGCGCTGGAAATACACCAACGATATTCTTGGTCCGCCGCGATTCCGCAGATGCTCTGGAGCGCCGAGGCAGACGGTGCGATTGATTATTGTAACCAGCGCGTGCTTGACTACACAGGATTATCCCCAGAGCAGGTCCGAGGGGCAGGCTGGATGAAGTCCGTTCATCAGGATGAGATTGAGAAGACGGAGCAAGCGTGGAGGGCCGCGGTTTCAACCGGAGAGCCCTTCTTTGGGAACAGCGGACTCGGAGTGCTGGTCCGGGGCAGCAATCGCACTTGCTGTATTCCCTCAGCGACGCGGTAAAGAACGCTGGTACTAGTCAGTCAGTTTCGGAGGCCGCTGAATAGAAGAAGTGTGATCAATATTTTCATGGTCTATTCCTGACTGTCAACGACAGCAAGGATTCGCAAAACATGCAGGCGATCCGCTCCCACCTGACGCACATTGCCACAATGTTCTCCAACGGGGAATTCTCCATTCCCATGTTCGTCCATGACCAGGTGCCGCCCGGTGTTCCCGTGATGAAAGAGAAACACGCGGAGATTTCGTACACCTTCGAAGAGTTGCCCACAGGTGGCAGCGTACTCATCAAGACCACAAATCCCGACGCGCTGAAAGGTGTTCAAGAGTTTCTGCGGTTTCAGATCGAGGACCACCACACGGGGGACACAACCGAGATTGGGTCTTTATAGGGTGATTGACCAAGATTCGCGCAGCGACCTTCTGCTCGGAATCCCAAGGTCTTGTGACTTGCCAAGAATGCTGCATGCGTTTGCTCCTGCCACGGGCAGAAGCTTCCAGCTCACTTTGAGCCGTTGAAGCTCTCCAAGCTTTTTTCCAGTCGGTCCAACTGGTCTTGAAGTCCACCCAGTTTCGCCTGTTCTATCTTCAATTGTTCTTCGGCATCGGTCAGCGTTACTTGGATTTCTTGCTCTTTACTCGCATCTGCATCGAGCTTGGCTTTTATCTGCACAAGAGTATCGTCAAGATACTTTTGTCCCGATGCCGGAGTCTCGATGCGGCTTTGCCGTTCCTCGATCTGTTTTATAGTGGCCGTCCGGCCTTTTTGCTCAGAGCGAGTTTCAGCGAGCTTTGACCGAGCATCATCAACACGCTCCTGCATGTGTCTAACGAAAGCCTCTTGACTTGGGTACGGTAGATCAAGATCCGTGTCCGTTGAGCAGTTATTGTGGTGGTCTGCAAGTCATGCCGCAGAAGGCGGACCTCCGCGAGCAGGGCTTTGAGCGTATCCGGATCGGTCGGGTTTGTTTGCGCGAAACGCGATTGTCGAGATTGACAGGAACACTAGAGGCAAGAGCGACAAGCGTTTCATTTGGAGCACCTCCGCGAAGAGTCCATACGAGCTTTGAACCCGCTCGTGACTCATTAAGTCGATTCTGCAATACCCTCCGAAAACAACCAAGTCGGATGCGAGTATAGCCCCACGCCCTTCATCGCATCAGCCAGAGCATACGTACCGCTAGCCCGAGCACTGCCGCAACGAATATTCGACGCAGCCACACCGTGCTCAGGAACAATGCGATGCGGGCTCCCAGCAGAGCACCCAGAAACATGGAAACGCCCAGAATAATGCCCACCTTTAGATCGACCACACCACGCCAGACAAACACCACTGTCGCAACGCCTGAAGAAAACACGTTGATCACCTTCGTCGTAGCAACGGCTTGCAGAAAGGTCATGCCGAAAAGCAGAACAAAAGCGGCAGTGAGCATAGTGACGTAACCACCGCTGAAAAAGCCGCCGTAGATCGCCAAAACGAAAGTGGCGGCATAGCCAGCCACTACTCCAAGCTGGGATGCGGGGACATCATGACTGGCCTGCCCCAAGTTTTTATTCAGGAGCGAGAAGATGGCTACGCCAATCATGGCCACGGCAATAGTGATTTGCAAAGCCTTGAGCGGCACCGTGAGCAACAGCAATGCACCTAAGCCAGAACCAATGATGGTGAGAACGATGGAGGGCAGCAAACGGCTGCGGCTTAGGACGCCTTTCCCAATGAACGGCAAGGAGCCGCCCATGCTCATGAACGTCAAAGCCAGCATATTGGTTGCAACCGCAACGTGAGCTTCAATGCCCAGAGCGATCATCACGGGAACGGTGATGAGAGATGTACTGCCGGTCACGAGGCTGATCACGCTCGTGAGGAAGAACACCGCGACTAGAGTGAAGAGTTCGGTCCCGGACACGCGCCTATCATAGCAATCGTAGTTTTCTGAATCAGATTAGGAAACAAGGTTCCGTCTGAAAAGCTTCGTGATGGTCGCGCTAGTGAGCGTGGCTAACCAGTTCCTTCAGTTCTGGTTACCTCAGTCTTCGAATCTGCCTTCCGTGTCCAGGCCGATCAGAAATCGGGTGAAGCATCGAGAGCGGTGCGGTTAATAATCCGGGCGCACGCGAAAACTTCGCTCGCCCTTTCGCACTGAAAGAGAAGCTGTTAAGATGTTTTTGCGAGGTTTTCCTTTGTTTTTTACTCGGCCGTCGGCGCGGATCACCCTAAGCAATACGGTCGTCTGCGCAGAAATTGGCACGGTATGCAAATCGCGCAAAGCCGCATAAACGCTGGCGATTGTGCATGTTGTTGATTTGGCGAGTGGGGACG
>PKVZ01000082.1:49492-50974 GCA_003131635.1 Acidobacteriaceae bacterium | reverse complement strand
GAATCGCATTGCGGCAGACATCATCGGATAGCAGGTAGTTTTCTCCAGCCCTGCGAATCTATCTTCTATTTCATGTGGAGGTTTTATTGCGCGTCTTAGTCACGGGTGCAGCTGGGTTTATTGGCAGCAATATGGTAGATCGCCTTCTTTCCGCGGGGCACAGCGTGGTAGGGTTCGACAACTTTTCGACGGGGCAGCGGCGATTCCTGGAAAGTGCGATGAGTCATCCTCAGTTCACTCTTCATGAGGCAGACTTGCTCGACCGGGACAGTTTGGCGCGGGCGATGCAAGGAGCTGAACTCGTGGTCCACTTCGCGGCGAATGCGGACGTACGCTTCGGCATCGAGCATCCGCGAAAGGATCTGGAACAGAACACGATCGCGACCTGGAATGTGCTAGAGGCTATGCGCGAACAAGGTTGCAAACGGATCGTATTTTCGTCGACCGGTTCGGTCTACGGCGAGCCCGATATTTTCCCCACGCCCGAGACCTGTCCGTTTCCCATTCAGACCTCGCTTTACGGAGCCTCCAAACTGGCCGCGGAAGGCCTGATCCAGGCCTATTGCGAAGGCTTCGGAATGCAGGCTTATATCTTTCGTTTCGTCTCGATCCTTGGAGAGCGCTACTCGCACGGGCATGTGTTTGATTTTTACCAGCAGCTAGCCGCGCATCCCGAACATCTTCATGTGCTGGGCAACGGGCATCAGCGCAAATCGTATTTATACGTGCAGGATTGCATCGACGCTATTCTTACCGCTCTAGAGAAGGCGGATGGTAAAGTAAACATCTTTAATCTGGGGACTGACGAATATTGCGAGGTCAACGACTCTATCGGCTGGATTTGCGAGCATCTCGGGCTCAATCCGAAGCTGACTTACTCAGGCGGCGAACGCGGCTGGGTGGGGGATAGTCCGTTCATCCTGCTTGACTGTTCCAGGATCCGCGCCCTGGGTTGGCGGCCGCGCTTGACCATCAAGGAAGCAGTTCTGGCGACGATCAAATTTGTGAGCGCCCACAACACTCCCGCTAAGACAGCGTTTTAGATATTCTGTAGTCGCCTAGTCAAAGGAAAACTCGTTTGATCATCACACGAAGTCCGTTGCGAATTTCGCTGGGTGGAGGCGGTACCGACCTTCCATCGTACTATCGAAAGTATGGCGGGTTCGTGTTGTCGGCGGCAATCAATCGCTACGTTTACATTACGATCAACGAGGCGTTTCGTCCGCGCATCATCTTGAAGTATTCCAAGCTGGAAGATGTAGAGCGGTGGGAGGACATTCAACACCCCATCATCCGTGAAGCGCTTAAACTGACCGGAATTATGGGGCCATATCTTGAGATTGTCAGCCTGTCGGATATTCCGGCCGGAACGGGGCTGGGATCCTCGGGGAGCTTCACCACGGCATTGCTGCGCGCGCTGCATACTATGAAACGAAACTTTGTGCCCCCTCAGGAATTGGCGGAGCAAGCCTGTCACATCGA
>PKVZ01000082.1:26914-49460 GCA_003131635.1 Acidobacteriaceae bacterium | reverse complement strand
GGAGCATCGCGCTCGGCGGCAGAAGTCCTGCGCGATCAGGACACGCGAACCCGCGACAATGCCAGCGAGATGCTGGACAATCTGCATCTTACCAAGCAACTGGGTCACGAAAGCCGGGACGCGCTGCTGGCCGGCGATCTGCGCAAGTTTGCCGAACTGATGCACGTTCATTGGGAGCACAAGAAAAAACGCTCTCCGGGAATGAGCAGCGGATTCATCGATAAAATGTATGACCTGGCGCGGGCTCACGGAGCTCTCGGCGGCAAACTGATTGGCGCGGGTGGCGGCGGCTTTCTAATGCTCTACACCGAGGACAAAACTCGACTTCGTTCTGCCATGCGAGGTGCGGGTCTGCGTGAGGTTCGGTTGCAGTTCGACTTTAGCGGGACTTCCGTCTTGGCGCATTCCTAAGAACCATGCTACCTGTGGCCATACTTGCCGGCGGTTTGGCGACTCGCCTGGGACCCCTGACGGAAACAATTCCGAAGTCGCTGATCCCGATCGACGGCGAACCTTTTGTGGTATATCAGTTGCGCCTGCTGCAAAGCAGCGGCATCCAACATGTCATACTGTGCATTGGCCATCTGGGCGAGCAGATTGAGCGGGCCATCGGCGATGGCAGCGCCCTCGGCGTTAAGGTCGCGTATTCCTACGATGGTCCGACGCTGCGGGGAACGGCCGGAGCGATCAGGACCGCGCTCCCCAAACTCGGTGAGAGCTTTTTTGTGATGTACGGCGATTCCTACCTGGCCTGCGACTATGCCGCAGTGGAGCAGGAATTCTTACGGCGCGGCAAGTTGGGGCTGATGACGGTATACCGCAACGAGGGACAGTGGGATGCCAGCAACGTGGAGTTTGAGGACGGACGTATTTTGGCTTACAGCAAGAAGAATCGCAATTCGCGCATGCGCTACATCGATTACGGGCTAGGCGTGTTTTGTGCGGAAGCCTTTGCCAGAACCCGCGCCACAGATCTGGCCGATGTTTACGCGGAGCTTCTCGCGGCCGGCGAGGTGGCCGCCGTGGAAGTGCACGAACGGTTTTACGAAATTGGTTCGCCTGCGGGATTACAGGAAATGAAGAACTTTTTGAGTCAGCGAGGAGACGTGCGGAAATGAGCAGCCGCAGCCAGCATCGGGAAAACTTCGCCGAGGATTTTCTCGCCGAAGCAACTGAGATCATCGCGAAGCTGGATGTCGCAAGCATTGAAAAAGCTGCGGGCCTTCTCGCCAGCACTCGAACCGCGGGCGGGCGCCTTTTTATTCTCGGCGTGGGAGGAAGTGCGGCCAATGCTTCGCACGCGGTCAATGACTTCCGAAAGATTGCGGGCATCGAGGCGTACGCGCCCACCGATAATGTGTCTGAGCTTACGGCGCGGGCCAATGATGAAGGGTGGAGTTCGATATTCGATAGTTGGCTGCGTGTCAGCCGGCTGCGGGCCGACGATTTGTTGCTGATTCTGTCGGTTGGTGGCGGAAATGTCGAGCAAAATGTAAGTCCGAATCTGGTGGCCGCTCTGAAGTATGCCAAGTCGGTCGGCGCAAAAATTATTGGCATCGTGGGCCGCGACGGCGGCTACACCGCCACGGTTGCCGACGCTTGCGTGCTGATTCCAACCGTAAACCCAGCGCATACTACTCCGCATACGGAAGCTTTTCAGGCGGTCATTTGGCATCTTCTGGTTTCGCATCCCGCCGTCAAGATGCAGGCGACGAAATGGGAATCGATGTCAGCGTCCGAAAAACGCCGCGCCGTTTTTCTGGACCGCGATGGCGTAATCAACCGGGCTTTTGTGCGCGATGGCAAACCGTTTCCACCGCCAACACCGCAAGATTTGGAAGTGCTGCCTGGCGTTCCTGAGGCGTTGCATGAACTGAAATCGCACGGCTATGAGTTGCTGGTGGTGACCAACCAGCCCGACGTGGGGCGCGGAAAGCAATCACGTGAGGCGCTGGACGCGATGCATCAAGGTTTGCGTGCGCTTCTTCCCCTCGACGACATTCTGGTTTGTTGCCATACGGATAAAGACGAATGTGACTGCCGAAAGCCGATGCCGGGGATGCTGCTCGAGGCAGCGCGAAAACACAACATCGATTTGGCGGCCAGTTTCATGGTCGGCGACCGCTGGCGCGACATCGAGGCGGGTTATAATGCGGGATGTAGGACTATTCTTATCGATTACGGCTATTCGGAGAGACCTCCAGACCGTGAGCCCGATTTGCGCGTTAGCTCTCTCCGCGAAGCGGCCGACTGGATCATCCGTTCCACGCCAAAAGGAGCGCATCCCGCATGAAGTCTGTGTCTGACCTGCGCGTTAAAATTTTCGCGGACGGGGCTGACAAGGCCAGCATGCTGGAGCTTTATCGCCAGCCGCATATCAAGGGCTTCACCACGAATCCCACCTTGATGCGAGCCATCGGCATTACCGACTATCAGGGGTTCGCGCTTGATCTGCTGGCGACCATTCAGGACCGCCCGATCTCGTTCGAAGTGTTCGCCGATGACGAAGCGGAGATGGAAGACCAGGCGCGACACATCGCCGCCTGGGGCAAGAACGTGTTCGTCAAGGTTCCAGTGATGAGTACGAACGGCGCGCCAACTTACGATCTGGTGCGCTCTCTTTCATTGGAGGGAATCAAGCTGAATGTGACTGCGCTGCTCACGCTGGAACAAGTGCGAAGCGTTTGCGGCGCACTGCAGGGCGACACGCCCGCATACGTTTCTGTGTTCGCCGGCCGCATCGCGGACACCGGTCGCGATCCTGTACCGCTAATGCGCGAAGCTGTGTCCATGGCGAATGAAGTGAACGCTGAGTTGATCTGGGCGAGTCCCCGTGAACTGCTCAATGTTTTCCAGGCGGATGAGATTGGGTGCCATGTGATCACAGCGACCACTGACATCCTTAAGAAGCTTCCACTCGTGGGCAAGGATCTGCACCAGTTCTCGCAGGAAACCGTGCAGATGTTCCACAGGGACGCGGTGAAGTCGGGATATTCGCTGCCGATCGCGAGGCAGGGAATCGCTATAGTCTCGCGCCGTTAGTGGCAATTAGCAGTTAGCAGTTAGCACGTAGCGCAAAGACGCCGTTCTGGCCAACTGCCAACTGCTAGCTTCATGGATGGTTCGTAAAAATCACCTTCCCTGACGCTTCGCTCGCAATGTGCAGTGGTCCTGGTAGTAGCGTTTCCACCTTGGCGCGTTCGTGCTGCGGCACAAAAAGAAAAATTCGCTGTGGGGAATTCCACGCCCGCTGTAGTTCCTGGTCGTCCAGAAAAATGTGTGGCGCGTCCGGGTAGGTCGACCCCCACCACATGGAAGTTGTATTCCCGTTGACCAGTTCAATCGGCCGGCGCAAGTAGAACAGCAGCGACGAGCCAAATGACTGGTCGCCATAAATCATCACCCGGTCTGCCGGCCTGAGTTCAGGGGCGATCTCCCGTGCCATGCTGCGCGATCCCAGGAACGGATCAAAGCGCACGAGTGCGATGTGTGCAGCGACCAGGAAAACAGCCATGGTGGCAGCCGTCGTCCACGTGGCCGCAAACTGCGACCCGCGGCGTCGCAACCAGAAAGCAACGGCCGGACCGATCGACAGAATTATCACGGCCAGGATGGCGGGAAGTCGCAGCGCGGCAAACGATTCCCCTGTGAGATCGAGCATGTGCCCCATCGAAAGCGTTTCGGCCTGCAGATTTGGTTTGGCGAGCACCGTGCCAATGTCAGGCACAAACGGCACGTGGCGCGAGCTCCACAGCCCCGCCGCCAGAACCGCCGAGATTGCGATGCAGATCGCCGCCAGCACACCCGAACTCCACAGAAGCCAGCGCCGCGATCCCGACTTTTCTTCGTTCGCGAGCTTCGCTGCAATCAGTAGCAGGATTGGAAAGTACGCCGGGAACGTGTAGTACTCCTGGTTGGTGGAGAACGAGAAAAAGACAAGCGTGACTCCCGCCCAGGCTAGACAGAGCAATTCAGTTCGCGAGCGGAAGTTTAGTGGCGGCCGCGGGGGGTTGGGCACGCCGGGCTTCCTGCGAGCGATCCACTCGCAAACCGGCCGCCGCAGCGCCACTGGCAAGTATAGGCTCCACGGGAAAAGCCATACCAAGTGAAGCGTCCAATAGAGGGAGTCAGTTTGTTTGTTGTAGTCCTTTGGGATGCGCTTACCCAAGAAGCGCATGAAGTGCTCATTCACAAAATAAAACCAGAAGAAGTGCGGATTGCGAATGCCCGCGAGTATGTGCCACGGCGCGGCGATCGCCAGGAAAAGCAACGTGCCCGTGAATAAGCGGAACTCACGCCAGCGCCGCCACTCCCCGCTGATTCCGACATAGAGCAACAGCGCCAACCCAACGACGACAATAGCAAGCAGTCCTTTGGTGAGCACAGCTAATGCCATGCAGGCGTAGCCGGCATACCATCGCCACGCGTCGTAGTCTTCCAGAGCGGTGACGAAGAAGTAGAACGACGCAGCGATGAGAAGACTAAGAATGGATTCCGGGATCAGAATGCGGGTGAAGAGATAGCATCCGGCCGCTGTGGAAATGAACAGTCCCGCATAGATAGCGGCGCGACGGCCGAATGCGCGGCGTCCCCAGCGCATAGCCAGCAGCACCAGGAGCAACATCGAGACCGCGACCGGCAAGTGTGCTGCGAACTCGTTCACGCCGAAAAACAGATAGCACAGCGATACCGCCCAGTACATCAGCGGAGCTTTTTCCAGATAGCGGTTGCCGTTCACTTTCAGGGTTACGTAGTCGTGCGTGACCAACATCTCGCGCGCGGCCTCGGCGTGAGTTGAATCCGCATCGTCCTGCAGCCCAGGAGAAAACAGTGAGCCTACATACACCAGGGCGAACAAGAGCAGTACGCCGATAACGCAGGCGCTCGCGAAGCTGGTTGGCCGCGCTGAAATAGCATAGATTGAGGCAGGGCTTTTAGTCGTCAATGGGACAGAGTCCTCAAATCAAACGCCGATACCATAGCGGCAAAGCTCGGAGGCAAGAGCACTCCATCCGAATGTATCACTCGTGGAGCGGCGCTCGCGGCGGTACACTGCACTTTCGGCGAATCGCTTCTTTATTTCCCTATGTTAAACTTTGACTTTGAGTGCAATAAAACTCTCTCCATTTGCCAAGAGCGGGAGTGCGCGGTGCGCTGGTTTTTCTGCCTTTTCTGTTTTTTCATCTTGAGTATCAATCTCTACGGCGCGGCTGCGCCCACGGACTACTATAACCACGTGGTGTTCGATAACAGCATCACGCCCGATTACTACTATTACAGCAGTGGAAGGGCGGTTTTTCCCAGCACAATTGAGTTATTGTCGGGAGCGCTTCCGGTTGAAAAAAAGAATTTCTTCACGCCACCGAATGCCCTTCGCCTGCACTGGCGTTCCGTGGCAGGCGGGAGCTGGGAGACGGAGCTGCGCGTGGTCAGCATGCGCAACCGGCCGACGGAGTTTCGCGGCGACACCCTTTACATCTGGTGCTATTCGCCGGAGGCCATTCCTGCCGCCGATTTGCCATTCATTCAATTGGAAGACCAGCAACATGATTTCACAGTCCCGGTAAAGCTAGGTGGCATCGAGGGTGACTTTCCTGCGAAACGATGGTTTCAGGTCAGGCTGCCGCTCAGCGAGTTTGAGACGGCTTCGATCCATCCCTTCCAGGCACGAGAACTGCACGGCGTGTACTTTAGTCAGGGCGCTGCCGACGACGCGCCTCATACGTTAATCATCGACGAGATCAAAATCGACGACAGAAGCGCGGCTTCTCCGGTTGCAGCCGAGGTAAGAGCTGCTCCTCGTGCGCCGAAGAACGTACAAGCCAAAGGTTACGACCGCCACATCGACATCAGTTGGGAGCCGGTGAAAGACAGTGAGCTGCAAAGCTACGCCATCTATCGCTCGGTAGACAAACACAAATTCCAGCCCATCGGTATTCAAAGTGCGGACATCTTTCGCTATACAGATTTCATAGGTCGCGCGGGGGTAAAGGCGACTTATCGGATTAAAGCGGTTGACCGATCTTACCGGCAGTCCGGTTTTTCGGAAGCGGCAAGCGCGTCGACCAGAGAATTGTCCGACGATGAACTGCTCACCATGTTGCAGGAAGCGTGCTTCCGTTACTACTGGGAGGGAGCTCATCCCGTCGCGGGAGCGACGCTCGAAAACATTCCCGGAGATGAGCGCATTGTCGCGACCGGCGCTACGGGATTTGGCATTATGGCGCTCGTCGTAGGAGTGGACCGTGGCTTCATCACGCGCGAGCAAGGCCTCGAACGGCTCACCCAGATCTTGGATTTCCTGGAGAAAGCTCCCCGCTATCACGGCGTCTGGTCCCACTTTCTGAATGGAAGCACGGCGCAGAGTATGTTGGTGTTCGGCATGTTCGATAACGGCGGCGATCTGGTGGAGACATCGTTCCTGATGGAGGGACTACTGGCCGCGCGGCAGTACTTCAAAGGCGACAGCGAAGCCGAGCAAAGTATCTATCAGAGGATTACCCAGCTCTGGGAAGCCGTGGAGTGGGATTGGTACCGCCGGACCTCACAAAATAACGCACTGCTGTGGCACTGGTCTCCGCAGTGGTCCTGGTTCATCGATCACCGGTTGACTGGATTCAACGAAACCATGATCACCTACCTGTTGGCCATTGCATCGCCCACGCATGGCGTTCCAGCGAGCCTTTACTACACCGGTTGGGCGGGACAGTCGGAGGCGGCAATCGCCTATCGCAGCGGATGGTCGGGTTCGACGGCAGGAGATCGCTATCTAAACGGGCACACTTATTATGGAATCAAGCTCGACGTAGGCTCGGGCACGGGCGGTCCGTTGTTTTTCACTCAATATTCGTTCATGGGATTCGATCCCCAGGGCATTCGCGACCGGTACACCAATTACTTCGATAACAACCGCAATCTCGCTCTCATCGACCTGGCCTACTGTGAGGCGAATCCCGGGCACTTCCAAGGCTATGGGGCCGACGATTGGGGACTGACCGCCAGCGACGATCAGTTGGGTTATCTCGCCCATTCTCCCGACCCGACGGCTGACGATGGCACCATCACTCCGACGGGAGCGCTTTCTTCGTTTCCTTACACGCCTGAGGCCTCGATGGCCGCCTTGAAGTTTTTCTATCGAGAGTTAGGCGACCGCTTGTGGGGAGTTTACGGTCCGCACGACGCTTTCAATCTGAGCCGGAATTGGTTTTCTCCGGTTTACATGGGCCTCGATCAGGCGCCAATCGTCGTCATGGTGGAAAATTATCGCTCGGGCCTCGTCTGGAAATTGTTCATGTCCAACCCTGAGATCCAACCCATGCTGGACAAGATCGGATTCGTCCCCGATAAAGATACCTCGCACGCGGAAAAATCACTCGCAGTGCCATCCGACCCTCCCCGTTAGCCAAGCCGTTCTTGTAACCAACCTAAAGCGGAATCAGTACATCAGAGCTTACCAAACCGGAGACAATTCGCGGCTCTCACCTAGGGCCATCCCTGCTGACCGCCGCGTCACGTGGCGATAAGTGCGTGCAATTGTTATCCCAATGGCAACCGGCCATTTCAAATGAAGGAGCCCATTATGCAGTATCGAAACTTCCCGGTAATTATTCTGCTGACCATCACTTTTTTCGTCGCCGCGGCGCAGGCACAATATCGCGCCTCGCTCCGCGGAACTGTGCGGGATCCCGAGGGTGCCGTGGTTGCGGGTGCAACCGTAACTCTGGTAGACACGGACACGAACCATACGATGGTGTCTACTTCCGATGCCAATGGAATTTACAACTTTAGCGGGCTGGCCCCTGCGCCTTATCGAATTACCGTGGAGCACGAGGGCTTCACAAAGAAGGTTCTTGATCGTGTGCAGATTATTCCCGAGCAGCTGAATTCTCTGGATCTACAGCTGGAGGTGGGACAAGTTCAGACGACGGTAACCGTCTCCGGCACAACGCAGGCGCTGGACACGGAGACCGCCACCGTGAGCGGCACAATCACCAGCAATCAGATTCAGCACATGCCTTCGTTCAATCGCGATGTGTTCCAGCTGGCGCAGCTTGCACCTGGAGTTTTTGGCGATGCCTCGCAGAGCGGAAGCGGCGGCTCCTATACCTTGCCCGGTGCGCAGGGCGTAAGTGGGTCCGGCAACAGTGCTGCCGGCATTTTCCAGATTGAGAATGCCCCGCAGATACAGAGCGCGGGTGCGCAGGAGTTGGGCAACAGCATCACCATCGACGGAATCAGCACGGTGAGTGCAGTGTGGGGCGGCGCCTCGGTGATAACACCCAGCGAAGATTCGGTACAAGATATGAAGGTTGTCTCCAATACTTACGATGCGGAGAATGGACGGTTCAGCGGCGCACAAATTCAGGTCACTTCGAAGGGGGGCACGAACGATTTGCATGGCAGTGCATTCTTCAAAGCGTCGCGGCCAGGCCTGAACGCCTATCAAGCTTGGAATGGAACCAACTCGGCTCTTCCGGGAACTCCGGAAGAACGTGGTTTGAACCGTAACGATGCCCGTTTCAATAACTACGGCGCCAGCTTCGGGGGCCCTATCTGGAAGAATAAAATATTTGCCTTCTTTAATTGGGAAACCAGCCCGCTTACCTCGGTCACCACTTCGCAAGGCTGGTATGAAACTTCGCAATTTGACTCAAGCGCGGCGCCGGGTGGAAGCATCGCGGCCACCTATCTCTCGTATCCGGGGAATGCCGTTTCCGCAAGCGGAATTCTGGCCAAAACTTGCGCAAACATTGGGCTGACTGAGGGAGTGAACTGCAATACCATCACCAGCTCTTCGGGAGCGCCGCTGGGTCTGGACATAGGTTCACCGCTGAAGACGGGCTTGGGTTTGCAGGATCTGACTTACGGCGGCAGTCCTACTACACCTGGAGTCGGCGGTGGACTGGACGGCGTACCGGACCTGGCATACTACAACACTCTTAACCCAACCAGCGTTTCGCAGAGCCAATATAACGGACGCTTAGACGCCGATGTTACTAGCAAGGATAGGTTGTCTTTCACGATCTATTGGGTACCGTCTACGACGACAGACTATAACGGGCCCGTCCGGGCGGAGAACTTGTGGCACCACACCGTGGTAAATGATGCGTTTGCCTTGATCTGGAACCATACTTTCTCACCCACCTTGTTGAATCAAGCTCGCGGCAACGCGGCGGGCTGGCGTTATGACGAACTGGCCAGCAATCCCCAGGAGCCTTTCGGCCTGCCCCAGGCGAACATCGAGAATATCGGCTCGATTCAACCGGAGTATTTCGGAGCTACGCCACCGGGTCAATACAACCAGTGGACCTATACCTACAACGACGTGCTTACCAAGATAGCTGGACGTCACAGTATCAAAGTCGGCGGGGAGCTGACTCGGCTTTCTTATTTGAATGAAAACCTTGGTGGAGGCCGTCCCAGTTTCAATTTCGAGAACCTGTGGAATTTTGCAAATGACGCGCCCTACTTCGAGACTGCCGTGTTCAATTCCAAAACTGGTATCCCATTCGCCAATCGCCAGGATGATCGCGAAAACATTTGGGGCGTGTTTGCGCAGGACGACTTCAAAGTCCGGCCCAACCTCACTCTCAATCTCGGGTTGCGCTGGTCTTACTTTGGAGCGCTCTACACGAAGCAGAACAATCAGGACGTGCTGCGATTCGGCCCGGGCCCGGATCCTTTGACGGGTCTCAATATCAGAGTCGGTGGAAATCTCTACACCCCGCAGAAAAACAATTTCGGCCCGGTGGTTGGATTTGCCTGGCAGCCCAAGATATACCAAGGCAAGATCGTCGTCCGCGGCGGATTTGGAATCAACTACAACGAAAACGAAATCGCCATTACGGCAAATGCCAGCGGAAACCCGCCGAACGCGGTGACTGGAAACTTCAACTGTGCTTATCCCTTCACCTCCAACCCCTCCTGTGCCGGCAACGGAATCTTGTACGAAACCGCCACCGACGTTCATTCTATTTTTGGCTACGCACCCAACCCGGCTGCGATTACAACATTTGGCAGCAATAATCTGCCACTCACTGGCGGAGCAATTTCGCTGGATGGTTTCGAGTCGAATCCGAAGACTACCGCCAATTATCACTATTCCCTCGATATTCAAAATCAGTTGCCATTCAACTCGGTGTTTACTTTGGGATACCAGGGAAATCAGACACGCCACTTATTTGTGCTGAAGAACTATAACGCTGTAGTCGCGGCCAATGGGCTGGCGCTGAATCCGGCGGTTGAGACGATCAACTTCTGGCAGAACGCCGGCAATGGGAATTACAACGCAATGGTCGCTACGTTTACCCACAACTTCGCCCGCACGTTTCAAGCTTCGGCCCAATACACCTGGGCGAAGACGATGGACGAGAATTCAGGTCCCTACTATGAGGATCCTTATCCATTTGACACGAGTGCGGCGTACGGGCGCGCCAACTATGACGTGCGGAACGCATTCAAGCTCTACGGTTTGTGGCAGCCCGTATTCTTCCGCGGGAGCCATAGCTGGATTGAGAAAGTTGCGGGAGGCTGGTCTCTGAGCGGCATTTGGAACATACACTCGGGCTTTCCATGGAATCCGTACTACAACATTACGGGTAATACTTATTACACAGGCAGCGGTTACGGACAGTTGCGAGCGGCGGCGATTGCGCCGGGATACGGTTTAAGCACCTCCAACAAGAGATTCGAGCAAACCATTAATCCGAATTATGGTGGCGATGGAACCGCGTTCTTCACGCCACCGGCTTATCTCCAAGGACCGGCCTTTCCCGCCACTGCGCCGGCCCCGGCACCGGGGATCGAACGCAACAGTTTGAGTGGGCCGGGCTATGAGGACGTGGATGCGAGCCTAAGCAAAGGCTTCGGACTACCGAAGATCCGAGGGCTGGGCGAGAACGCCAGGTTCGAACTCCGCG
Source organism: Acidobacteriaceae bacterium (assembly GCA_003131635.1). Lineage (GTDB taxonomy): Bacteria > Acidobacteriota > Terriglobia > Terriglobales > Acidobacteriaceae > Sulfotelmatobacter. Next base: position 38,541 of record PKVZ01000082.1, on the reverse strand, counting down.
CCGATGTCTACAATGTGTTTAACAAGACGAACCTTAATGTTTCGTCAATCGACGCGAATTTGGGTTCCGTCACTCCGGCTGGAGTGGTCACTCCGAACTCCGATTTTGGCGTGGCGGGCAGCGCATTGGGTAGCAGGACAATTCAACTGCAGGCCCGATTCAGCTTCTGACAGTTGGGCTTCAAGGTTCAACATTTCACCGCGTCCCTCGTTTATTCATCGAGGGACGCGGTCCTGTTTCTTGGGGAGAATCCGGTTCCGAACGAAAGTTTGGCCGCGAACGCGCTCGAATTACCTTCCCACCTGCTTGATGCAGTCTTCGAGCACGTCGAGGGCAACGTCCGCTTCTTCCTTCGTGACCACGAGCGGCGGGCAGAGGCGGATCGTGCTCGGCCCGCAGCCTAGAAACAGCACGCCATGCTCGAACGCCTTCTCGACAATCAGGTCACGCTCGGCAGCGCCATACTCTTTCGTCGTCTTATCTTTCACGATGTCGACGCCGATCATCAGCCCGCGGCCACGGCCGCGCACATCGCCGACCAACTTTAGCTTTTCGGGCCAATTCGCCATGCGTTTCATCATGTGATCGCCGACTTCCGTCGCATGCTGCAGTAGATTCTCTTTTTCGATGACGTCGAGGGTAGCCAGCGCGGCGGCCACGCACACCGGATTGCCGCCAAAGGTCGAGGCATGCGAACCGGGAACCCAGTCCATGATTTCAGCGCGCGTCATCGTGATGCCGAGAGGCATGCCGGATGCAATTCCCTTGGCGATGCAAATCATGTCCGGCTCGACGCCGGTGTGCTCCACCGCCCACCACTTGCCGGTGCGGCCCACGCCGCTCTGCACTTCGTCGAGGACGAGAAGGATTCCGTGACGATCGCAGATGCGCCGCAGCTCTTGCATGAAAATAGTCGGCGCGACCACGTAACCGCCTTCGCCCTGCACCGGCTCCACAAAGATCGCGGCCACTTCCTCGGGAGGAAGAGTGGTCTTAAATAATTTCTCTTCGATGAAGCGTGCGCAGCCAAGCGCAAAAGCGTCAGCATCCTGCGCGCCGCCCGAGCAGCCGCGATAAACATCGGGATAACGAACGTGGGTGACTCCCGGCATGAGCGGACCGAAGCGGCGCCGTTGCTGCGGTTTCGAGGCGGTCAGCGACAACGCGCCCATGGTGCGTCCATGAAACGCGCCGAAGAACGCAATGATGTTTTGCCGCTTGGTGTGATAACGGGCCAGCTTGAGCGCGCACTCGATCGCCTCCGCGCCGGAGTTACCGTAGTAAATTTTGTGCGGTCCGGGCATGGGTGCGATCTTCGAAAGTCGCTCCGCCAGCGTGACCATATTCTCGTAATAAAAATCGGTGCCCGACATGTGGATCAGTTCGCCCGCCTGTTTCTGCATAGCGGCCACCACTTCGGGATGGCAATGGCCGGTCGAGGTCACGGCAATGCCGGCGGAAAAATCATAAAACTCGTTGCCGTCGACATCCGTGATCACGATGCCGCGGCCACTCTTGGCCACCAGCGGATAGGAACGGGTATACGACGGCGAAATATATTTCTGGTCGTTGGCGAGCACGCGCCTGGCGTTGGGACCGGGCAGAGCGGTCTTGATCTTGGGTCCGTTCGCAGCGGGTCCAGTTGCAGTCGGTGCGGTCATGGTCTTCGTGGTCATTGAGATATCCTCCGTCAGGAGCTGTCAGTAGTCAGCGCCAGTTGTAAGTGAATGCAGCCTCGGAATACGCAGACCCTGGTTCGGGCATGCGCAGACCAAGGCGAATCAGGCAGGAGGATTTGCTAGTCGCTACCGAAGAGACTGGGACGAAGACGGGAAGGCAGATTCGCACGATAGCGCCGCGGACATACCAGGGAGCGTAGCCAGCATTCGGGCAGATGCGAATTGGAAGCGTTGCGCAGCATCGATGTTCATGACTTCTTAAACATTATACGTGGCAGGAGCGCGCGACGTAACCCCCTGCGTACTTTGGTAACGGCGGGCCCACCGCAGGAATCTGCGAATCGAATAAAGGGATGCATCGTCTGATATCTTTTAGTTTCCCGGTTTTCCATCCACATGCCTAAAGCGCAGAGCCCAAGCCGATTTGCGGTGATACTTGCCTTCGGGCTGGTGTATCTGTTTTGGGGCTCGACGTATCTAGCTATCGATATTGCGGTGCAGAGTATACCTCCAGCATTGATGTGCGCGGTGCGCTTTTCGATTGCCGGAGTGGTCATGCTCCTGGTGTGCGCGGCTACGGGGCGCAGGGTCTGGTACTCGGCGCGGCAGATTGCGCTGGCGTCGGTGGTGGGAATCCTGCTCTTGATGGGCGGAAATCTGACGCTTTCGTGGGCGGAGTTGACGGTGCCATCGGGACTGGCGGCGCTGATCATTGCGATCACGCCGTTGTGGTTTCTGGTTCTGGATTCACTGCTGCTCGGCCACCATCGCATTTCGTGGCGAGGCAAAGCCGGGCTGGGGCTGGGGTTGGTGGGATTGCTGGTTTTATTCTGGCCGGAGTTGCACTCAAGTTCGCCGCTGGGACGGCGCGAATTGTTTTCTTCTCTTGGGTTGCTGGGTGGATCATTTTGCTGGGCTCTGGGATCGGTGCTGTCGAAGCGCTGGCAGTCAGGCATGGACGTGTTCAGCGCTACCGGATGGCAGGTAACGGCGGCGGGCGTGGCAAACTTTTTATTTGCGCTCGCGGTGGGAGATTTTTCCCGGGTTGCGTGGACGACGCGCGGAGTAAGCGCGGTGCTTTATCTGGTGGTGTGCGGATCGTGGATTGGATACACGGCCTACATTTGGCTGTTGGAACATGTGCCCACGTCGAAGGTGTCGACGTACGCGTATGTGAATCCGGTGGTCGCGGTGTTTCTGGGATGGCTAATTCTGCATGAACGAGTGGACCGCTTCATTGTGATGGGGAGTGTGATCGTGGTTTTGGCCGTAATCCTGGTTACGAGCGCGAAGGTCAAGGAGAAGAGTGCTGCGGAGGAGTTGCCGGCGGTGGAAGCGGCGGGGTAGCGGCTGTGACCGATGAACATGCCGGGGAGAGTTCGCAGCGGCCCACCCTTCGACTCCGCTCAGGGCAGGCTCCGTGAAGCTGCCACGGGTGGGGCATCCCGTGCCGTGTTAGAGCACGGCTGGGCCAGCCCCCATCGCCAGGCTGCACCGAAAGTCTCCGTCGTTAAGCCTGCCGTCTGTCGCCGCATTTCGTTGTTGACAGCCATTCGGCTTTGATCTATAAGTTCCGTGCCTCCCCACAGAGAGCGCCACCGCGCCCTCGGTTTTGAGTTGTGCCCACCGCCATCTCAATTCATCGGCCCTTTCTACAAAGCCACTCGTGGCGCAAGCAAATTTGAAAAGGGAGACCCTCCCATGCGTGACAGGAATATCTGCAAATTCTCAATTACAGCGTTAGCGGTGGTACTGGCCGTGTCGTTTCTATCGGTTATGCCTGCCGACGCCCAAACGGAGAGCGTTCTTTACAGCTTCGGTCCGACTTTCCTACAGCCGTATTTCCCCCCCGTTGTGGGCCCGGGAGGCGTTCTATACGGATCCCTGATTTCCGGACAGGTATATCAACTTACGCCGTCAACTGGGAATACTTGGACTGAGGCTATCATCGGAAGCCAACTTCCTAGTTCCTACTTTGGTCCACCGCTGGCCATCGACCCCGACGGAAATTTGTATGGAACTTCGAACAGCGGTGGAGGAACGGTATTCGAGCTGAGCCCAAGTCTTGGTGGCTGGACCACGACAATTCTGCATAGTTTCAGCATTGGCGGAACGGATGGTATTCAGCCTTACGCCGCCGTGATCCTCGATAGCGCGGGCAACATCTATGGGACGACGGCCTATGGCGGCGGCTCAAGCGTGTGCCAACCTCTTTTGAATGGATGTGGCACTGTTTTCGAGTTAAGCCCTGCGGTTGGGGGAGGTTGGAGCGAAAAGATCCTCCACCGCTTCGTCAGTAGCGTTGAAGGTCTGGACGGCGAGGTTCCGTATGGCCCCCTAGTCATGGATGCTAAAGGCAATCTGTATGGCACTACGCTCGAAGGGGGTTACGGCTGGGGCGTAGCGTATGAATTGACGCCTGCGGACGGTGCCTGGAGGGAGAAAATACTACACCGTTTCTCATATTTTAACTCTGGCACGGACGGGAAATATCCTTCCGCAGGCTTGGCGCTGGATGCTAGCGGTAATTTGTTCGGAACCACGTCAAGCGGCGGTGTATTTGGCGGGGGGACAGCGTTCGAGCTTTCACCAACCGCCAATGGGGGTTGGCAAGAGAAGGTCATTCATAATTTCGGCAACGGAATTAACGGCTCTCTGTCCTTAGCTGGCGATGGTCTGCTGGTAGACTCCGCAGACAACCTATACGGTACGACAATCAACGGTGGCACGTATGGCCGGGGTGCCGTTTTCCAGCTGTCACCATCTTTGAGTGGCAGCTGGACAGAGAAGATTTTGCATAGTTTTGAAGGTACCAAAGGCTCGGATGGGGACACCCCAAACACAGGTCTGGTTTTTGGTCCCTCGGGAGCCTTGTACGGAGTAACCAACTATGGGGGTACCTATAACGAAGGGACTGTCTTCGAAGTAGTCCCGTAAAAGATTGACCCCGATTCGAGCCGAATCCAGTCAATTTTGCCGGGTTCTATAAAAGGGGATGTCAAGAAAAAACACTTCTCCTTCCTCTTGGCGGAGGGTTTTTTCTGACATCCAGCCCCTCTGCGGCGGCCAGACTTGGTGCCGGAGCGTGAATCGGTTCCCGGGAGCATTGGCGGTTGCGTCGTCCGTGCGAACCCTTTGCGCCTGCAAGCAGCGTGTTGGCCAAAGGCCAACCATGGTTCTATCTGAGACTCGCGACCAAGCGCGGCACTATAGCTTTGTTGGGTTGTCCGAGGGAGCATACGGTGCCCCGTGAGACTGTGCGCCTACACCCCGCAATCGATACTTACCCTCGAACCCGAGCGCTCAGCGATCGCCGGACTTCGCAACCAGTAAACCACGGCTCCGCCTTCCGAGATTCTGCGCGCTCAAGCTGCTTGTAGCTTTAGATATTCGGCGTCGAACGTTTCTCCTTTCTTCCAGATCTTCAGCGTGATGGCGGCGATCTTGCGCGCCAGCGTCAGCCGCGCCATCTCCGGCCGCATGCCTTTGCTCAGCAATCCCAGATAAAATTCCCGCCACACTCCTTCGCGAACGCTGGCCGCAGTGGCCGTGCTCTTGAACAGATTCTTCATCTCGTGATTGTGGTTCCAGTTCAAACCGCGAATCCGTACTGCCACGGGTGGGGCATCCGGTGTCGCGTTGGAGTATGGCTGGGCCAGCCCCCACCCGACCGTGCAACATCAGCCATACCGTTAAGTCTACTTCAATGGAAAACACTTATCCGCCGACCGCGGGGTATGGGACGCCCTAACTTAATTGGGTCATTTCTCGGCTTCCTCGTCGTCTTCCTCTTCGGTTACTAAGTCCACGATGTGGCCGCGGATGGCGAAGGTTTGCTTGGCCGTGCCTGCAGGGTCGAAGGTGACGCGGACGGGCGTGCGCTGCCAGGTGGGCGTGGGGCAGACTGAATCGGCGGGAACATTCTTCTGTTCGGTTCGGTCCACGCTCCCGCCTTCGAGAAGATTCTTCAGAACCGGCTTACGGCGGCCGATTTGGGCAACGACCGCGTAGGCTTTCTTGCCGTCGTCGGAGACGCCGCAATAGGCGGCATAATCGCGATACCAACTGGCTGCGGAATAGGAAGCGTCAAACTCAGGAAGATTGATGGGAGAAACGCGGCCGGTGACTCGGTCGACGAGCAGCCAACCACCGCGCTGCCATTGCCAATGGGGAGTGGAGGATTCTTCAGGAAGACTGTCATTCACCCGGAAGGCGCGCCGGACCACGAACAGGCGGTCGGTAACATCGTGCGCCGGACCGAGGGTGAATTCTTTGACCCGGGCATCAACCAGCAGAGGACGAACTTTCAGAGTGAGCGGCTTTTCGTCCGCTGCGCCGGTACCCGGGAACCATTGAACTGTGACCCATTTACCAAAAGCAATCACGTGCGGCTTGGAGACGGAGAATCCAGAGTGAGTTAGCCCGCAGACGAATATAAGCAACAGCGCCACGCGGATAAGCGGTCGAGAAATGCGGATCATCCCCCGAGAGTAAGCATCAAACGGAAGAGGGACAAGGCTAGAAGTCACAAGCTGGGCAGGACTGTTCCGAACTGGGACAGAGTCCCAATCAGGGTTGCGGCGAAGAATTTGATCGCAGTATTTGCTCTGGCTCAAACACGGCGGCATCAAGATTGCAGTAGAATCTAAGACTGCACAGGTTCGTAATTATGAGTTTCCCTCGTGATCCACGTCTGAGTTTCGGCGGTAATTTCGGGGCAAGTTCCGCGCGGGAAGCGGCTTCGGACCAAAGCGTGAGCGAGGCTTGGTTAGGACGGCATGTGCCGCGGATTCTGGTGGTGGATGATAATCCCGGCATCGCCGCGCTCATGAGCCAGTTATTGGTTATGCGGGGGTATGAGGTGGTGACTGCGGCCGACGCGCAGCAGGCCGAGGCCGAAGTACGACGGCAACTGCCCGATTTGATTCTGTCGGACGTAAGAATGCCGGGGAAGTCGGGATATGATTTGTGCCGGGATCTCAAAGGAAATCCGGCGACCCGGCTGATTCCGTTTGTGCTGATAACCGGATTGAGCGACAGCGCGGATAAATTGCGGGGCATAGAGGCTGGGGCGGACGACTTCCTGAACAAGCCGGTGCTAGCCGAAGAGTTGACGGCGCGAGTCAAGTCTCTCCTGCGGGTGAAGGAATTCACCGATGAACTGGAAACGGCGGATTCGGTGTTATGCACGTTGGGCCTGATTGTGGAGGGGCGCGACCCATACACCGAGGGACATTGCGAGCGGCTGGCGGCGAATGCGGCTGACTTGGGCCGGCATCTGGGGCTGGATGAGGATTCGCTCGTGGCCCTGCGCCGCGGCGGCTATCTTCACGACCTGGGCAAGATTGCCGTGCCCGACGAGATTTTGAAAAAAGGCAGCGACCTGACGCCGGATGAGTGGAAGATCATGAAGCTGCATCCGGTGACGGGAGAGAACATCTGCAAGCCGCTGAAGTCATTGCGGCTGGTGCTGCCCATTATCCGTCACCACCATGAGCGTCCGGATGGGTCGGGTTACCCGGATGGGTTGCGGGCGGGTGAGATTCCGCTGCTGCCGCGGGTTTTGCAGGTAGTGGACGTGTACGATGCCCTGCGCACGGCGCGACCTTACAAACCTGCGATCGGCCACGATCAGTCGGCGCAGACGATGCGGGAGAAGGTCCGCCAGGGCTTGCTGGACGGCGATCTGGTGGACGAATTCTTTGGCATGCTGCTGGAACAGCGCCGTGTGGCGTGAGGAGTGAGCACTTCCCGGCTCACGGCTTTCCTTTCGTTTCTTTAATAATCAGCTATTCAGGCCGTACAATTTAAGCCGTACAGTTTAGGCCGTACAAGGCGCAACGCTGTTGACGGCAACGTATTTACGGATTGGGACATCTTATGAATTCCGGTTGCGCCGGACTTTATGATCCCATTGAACGACATGACCTACAGCATCGTGATCCCGGCTTATAACGAAGGCGAACGCCTGGGGGCAACCCTGGAGAAGGTTTTACAATACGTGCGGCAGCAGGGGTGGGATGCGGAAGTGATCGTTGTTAATGATGGATCGCGCGACAACACGGCCGAAATCGTGCGCGCGTGTGCCGAGAAAAACCCGATTTTACGGCTGCTGGAGAATCCCGGCAACCGCGGTAAAGGCTATAGTGTGCGCAATGGGATACTGAATTCCCGCGGCGATATCGTGGTATTCAGCGATGCGGATTTATCTTCGCCGATCGAAGAGATGCCGAAGCTGTTGGAGGCGTTGGCGGCCGGGGCGGACATCGCCATCGGTTCGCGCTGGCTGCGGGCGGAATTGCAGACGCAGCGGCAGTCGTTGCACCGGCAGCTTTTTGGAAGAGTGTTCAACGGCTTGAACCGGATTATTCTGGGGTTGAAATATAAGGATACGCAATGCGGGTTCAAAGCGTTTACTCGCCGCGCCGCGCAAACGATTCTTCCGCTGCAACGGATCGAGCGCTGGGGCTTCGATCCGGAGATTCTTTTTCTGGCGCGCAAATTCGGGTTCCGGGTGGAGGAAGTTCCGGTGCGCTGGGGACACGTGGGCGGGACAAGAATCAATCCACTGATGGATGGGGCGAGAATGTTTCAGGAGATGCTGCGCATCCGCTGGTACGACATGACCGGGAAGTATGACGGCCGAATCGCAGTGGCCGCACAGCCGGCGAAGACGCTGCCCGGAAGGCCTGAGTCAGGGGTTTGAAATTTGACCTCAGGCGGATTTCTGTTTCGCGGGTGAGGACTCTACCGCTTCGACCACCTTTCTTCCCATCTCCCCGGTTGTAATTGAATTTTGTCCAGAGCGGGCCAGGTCCGCGGTGCGAGCACCGCCATCCAAAACAGTGCCAACTGCATTCTCGATGCAGGCCGCTTCGCGCTCCAACTGAAACGAATGGCGCAGGAGCAGCGCAACCGTAAGAATCGCGCCCAGAGGATTCGCAATTCCCTTGCCGGCGATGTCGGGTGCTGAGCCATGGACAGGCTCGTACAAGCCGACTGCGCCGCCGATGCTCGCCGATGCCAGCAGTCCCAGCGAACCCACCACGCCGCCGGCTTGATCGGAAAGAATATCGCCAAACATGTTTTCGGTGAGTACCACGTCAAAATCTTTGGGACGCTGCACCAGCGACATGGCGGCGGAATCCACATACATGTGAGAAAGTTTCACGTCGGGATAATCTTTCGCGCAGCGGATGACAACCTCGCGCCACAGGCGGGAACACTCGAGAACGTTGGCTTTGTCGACGGATAAAACTTTTCGGCGGCGCTTCATGGCCAGATCAAAAGCAACGCGGGCGATGCGCTCGATGGCCGGCTCATCGTAAGTCATAGTGTTCGTGGCGATGCGCGATCCGGGAGTGCCCGCGATCGAACGCGGCTCGCCGAAATAGAGTCCACCTAACAACTCACGCACAATCATGATGTCGGTGCCGCGAACCAGATCCGCACGCAGCGGAGAAGAATCTTCCAGCGCGGGAAAGCAGATGGCAGGACGCAAGTTCGCGTAGGCGCCTAGTTCGCGACGCAGACGCAACAGTCCAGCTTCGGGGCGCAAATGATTCGGGTAATGATCGTAAGCTGGATTTCCAACCGCGCCCATCAAGACCGCTGCAGACGAAAGGCAGGCCTGGATGGTGTCGGCGGGCAGAGGATCTTCTACGGCGGCCAGTGCAGCGCCGCCGATGTTCTTGTACTGGAGTTTAAGTTGGTGGCCGAGGGCACCGGCAACGGCCTGCAGGACAAGGACGGCCTGCCCGGTGACTTCGGGGCCGATGCCGTCGCCGGGGAGGATGGTGAGGTTTAGGAGCATGCGGCTTAGTCTACTGGAAGTTGATAACGCGGTTCAGACCGCCGGCGACCGGGCTTCGCCCGGCAGACAGCCGAGAGCGGCTGTCCCCACATGATCCTGACGACTATACGCCCCAGAGATAATCTTCCTGATCGTGGTGCTGATCGCCAGGGATGGGCAAGGGGACGCCGAATGCATTGGTTTGCGCAGCGAGCGGAAATGGCCGCTGCGAGTCGCTAGCCGAAACACTGGCAGCGGCGGCTACGGAAAGCGGCTCGAACAATGGCGTGGCCGAGGCCGCCGGCTTGTGGGTATCGCGAATCAATTCCAGCAGGTGATGATCTTCGACGTGCTTGATTTTATCGGCCAGCCGCACAAAGCGGCGATAGATGTCATCGAGCGCGCGGCGGTCAAACTGATAACCGAGCTGTTCGCAGCGAATGTTCAGGGCATGACGTCCGGAGTGCTTGCCCAGGACCAGCTTGGAATCGGGCACGCCCACGGACTGCGGAGTCATAATCTCGTAAGTCAACGGATTCTTGAGCACCCCGTCCTGGTGGATTCCAGCCTCGTGGGCGAAGGCGTTGCGTCCGGTAACAGCTTTGTTCGGCTGGACGGGCACGCCGGTAATTTCGCTGAGCATCTGGCTGGCCGCGAAAAGTTGTTCGCCGGCGATGCCGGTCTCGTAGGGATAGCGATCGCGGCGTACGTGCATGGCCATCACAATCTCTTCCAGGGCGGCATTGCCGGCGCGTTCCCCAATGCCATTGATGGTGCACTCCACCTGCCGGGCTCCGGCGGCAATGGCAGCCATGGTATTGGCTACCGCCATCCCGAGATCGTTGTGGCAGTGGGCCGAGATGGTGACGTTTTCGATTCCGTTAACGCGGCGGCGAATGGTTGCGATCAGCTCTCCGAATTCCGTAGGAACGGTATAGCCGACGGTGTCGGGAATATTGAGCGTGGTGGCGCCGGCTTCAACCACCGCATCGAGCACTCTGCAGAGAAAATCGGGATCGGTGCGCGTGGCATCTTCGGGAGAAAACTCCACGTCATCGCACAGCGATTTAGCGAGGCGTACAGCGTCGCGAGCCTGCGCCAGGCACTGATCGCGGGTGATGCGCAGTTTGTATTGCAGGTGAATATCCGAAGTCGCGAGGAAGACGTGAATGCGCGGGCGGGCGGCGTCCCGCAAAGCTTCCCAGGCGCGTTCGATGTCGGAGCGGCAGGCGCGGGCTAAGCCCGCAATGATGGGTCGCCGGATGACGTTGGCGATGGCCTTCACCGCTTCGAAATCGCCTTCCGAGGCGATGGGAAATCCCGCTTCGATCACATCGACGCCCAGGCGGTCGAGTTGATGCGCCAGGCGCAGCTTCTCCTGATGATTCATACTGCAGCCGGGAGACTGCTCTCCGTCACGCAGCGTGGTGTCGAAAACGGTGATGCGAACATGCTCAACGGCCATTAGTCTTCCTCTTAGGAAACAATGCCAACGCGGGTTGTAATCTCCTATGGTAAGGGGCCTGGCGGCTGAAGCAATGCTTATAATTTTACAGTGATCATTAGATTTGCTTCTATGATAAGATTTGCTAATGAAGACTGAACTTTTTATTAAGGAATAAGCGATGGAACTTTCACAACTGGAAGTTTTTCTGAGCGTGGCACGGGAGGGCCGGTTCTCGCGCGCGGCGGAGAAGCTTTACCGCACGCAGTCAGCGGTGAGCCAGACCATCCGAAAGCTTGAAGACGAATTGGGGGAAAGCCTGTTTGACCGTTCGTCACGGGAAGGCGTTCTCACCGACGCCGGCCAAGTGCTCTATGAATACGCGGAAAAGCTGCTGAATCTGCGCCATGACGCCCACGAATCGCTGGCCGAACTGCGGGAATTGCAGAAGGGCAAGCTGGTGATCGCAGCCAATGAATTCACCGCGCTCTATTTGCTGCCGGTGCTGGCGGAGTTCCGGCGGCTGCATCCCATGATCAAAATTACGGTGCAGCGGGCGCTGGGCAGCCGCATTCCGGACGATGTGTTGCAGCACAGCGCAGAACTGGGAGTGCTGTCGTACAAACCGGAAGAACCGCGGCTGCACTCCGTGATCACCTATCTCGATGAGTTGGTGCTGGTGGTTCCTCCCCGGCATCCGCTGGCCACGGCG
>PKVZ01000082.1:0-26901 GCA_003131635.1 Acidobacteriaceae bacterium | reverse complement strand
GCGATCAAACAGTTTGTTGCTCTGGGAAGCGGCGTGGCGCTGATGCCTGAGATCAGCGTGGAAACCGAAGTGGCGCGCGGCGAATTGGTCAGGATTCCGGTCCGCGAGTTGCGCGTGCAACGCAAGCTGCGCCTCATCTATCGCAAAGAAGCTGGGCTATCCCACGCAGCACGAGCTTTCTTGAAAGTGGCCGAGGCGGTGGCGACGGAGCGGGCGGGGCGGTATCGCTTTCAGCGCGAGAGCTAGAAGGGGCAGCCAGAATGGTTCCCAAGCAATTAGCGATTGGCAGTTAGTAACCATGGGCGCGGGGCACCGCGGTCCCGCTAATTGCTAACTGCCAATTGCTGCTGAATCAGCAGTCTGCGCAGACTTCCTTGGACTCGAACGCGGCCAGGGCTTCGTGCAGGCTGGGGTGAATCTCGAAAAACGAATCGAGACGAGTAAGGCCGAGCAGATCGCGCACGAATGGGCTGGGGCTGGCACATCGCAGATCCGCGTTTTTCGCCTGAGCCCAAGTGTGCAGGAGCACGAGTTCGCCGATGCCCGCGCTGTCGATGGAGCTCACGCCACTGAGATCGAGGACGACTTTACTGCTGTTTTTCAGAACGTCCCCGACCAGGCTCGAAAGCGAGGCGGCCTCGTCACGGTAGACGATGCGGCCCTGGCAGTAAACGACGACCACATCGCCGCGATATCGAGTTTCCAAACTGAGTTTCAACGTCGACTCCTTAAGTTGAATTCCGAGGCCCGCCATGTGCTGCGGCAGCGGCCATGTTTGCCAGGTGCTGTCAGTGAATCTCATCCTATTAGATAGACGCAGGCGGAGGGGTTTGGGAATCATAAAAGAACGTGAATTTTTAGTAGTTTGTGCCGGACTTGCACTCGCACAATTTTGGAACGCGGGCATCTTGGGGGTCGGGTACACTGCATCTAACGAATCTCACGCAATCAGGTAGAATTTGCTGCTGGCATAAATTGCCGGAGGAGGAATCATTTTCGTGTTAAAAACCGCAGCCGTGGTGCTGGCATTCCTGAGCTTTATGCTGTTAGCGACCACCTCGAGAGCCCAGTTGTTCCCGAGTGGAAATGTTTATGTCGGAGGTGCCTATGCCGATTCCGTCGACGTGGTACCTACGAACCGCTACACCTTCCGCGGGTGGAATGGCTCGGTGGAAGATTTCCCGTTTTCCCGATTCCCGCATCTTAGCGCGGTATTGGATGGCAGTGGTTTCTACCGGACAGGAATCCAGCAGTACAACCTCTTTCTGGGGCCCCGGCTTTCCATGAATTATGGAAAGTGGCGGCCGTTTGTGCACGTGCTGGGCGGCGAGCAACGCATGACATCGGGTGGCCTGGCGCACGATGTAATCGCGGAGGATGTCGGCGGCGGCGTGGATCGCAAGTTCCAGTTCCTCTTTATGAAGCACTTTTCCTGGCGGCTGCAGTTCGACTACATGCATACCCACATGTTGAGCGCCACTCAGAACGATATTCGAGGATCAGCCGGACTCGTTTGGCGGTTCTGAGAAATCATTCCGCTCCCAGATCAAGCTTCTCCATTTCTCTGCGAAACTTCGGGGTCGGCCTCGGGTTGGGAGAAGTGTGCCCGCGAGTTGCGACGCAATTCATTTTTTGCGGCTGAACCGCGGGCGCGCACTGACTCGCGAATTCACGATGCGCGGTTGACCGATGCAGGGCTTCACGCATCTAAAATTTTCGCATCGCATTTCAATCAGCTTGTTGGGCTCAGGCAGAAAAAGTACGGTCATCTTTTTTATGAGAAAAATTGGATTCATCCTGGTTGCTCTGCTCGTGCTCTCGGGTTTCGCCGGCGCCCAGATCCCCACCAGCGGGAACGTTTTTTTCGGCTACTCGTTTTACAGTACCGATCTTTCCTTGGTCAACCGCGCCAACACGAATGGATGGGAGGCTTCGGTAGAAGGCAAAGTAATTCCCTTCCTCGGGATCGTGGCTGATTTCGACAGCCACTACGGCTCGCAGAATTTTCCGGCGTGTGCAGTTGCTTTTACGGTCAGCTGTGGCACGTTCGGCGCAAGCGTTACCGAACACAATTATCTGTTCGGTCCGAGAGTGTCAGTTTCTGTGGGAAAGATTCGTCCGTTCGCGGAAGCGCTGTTCGGCGCTGCCCATGTCGACGTGAATAACGGCGTTGGCTCCGATACATCATTCGCCACGGCTCTGGGTGGCGGACTGGATTACAAAATCATCCGTCCCATCGCGTGGCGATTTCAGGGAGACTACGTGCAGACACGTTTCTTCGATGCGACGCAGAATAATATACGACTTTCGACCGGGATTGTGCTGCGCTTCTAAACCGACGACACATCATCTTGAAGTGGGCAGTGGCCGGTGGTCCGCAGGATCAAAAGCGGCTGCTGCTCCAACCTCGAATCCTCAGTTTAAGTCTGCCAGTATTTGTGATCGCGCAGGAAGTAATTTTGATTCCAGTAGTTCAATGCGGTTTTCAGGAACAGCCATCCCGCCCGAAGATGTCCCATTTTTTGGAAACGCCGGTTGGTCGTGTAGACTCCGCCGCGAACGATGCCAAAGCGTTTCCGCTCCACTTGCTGGCTGAGCAGGTAATCCTCGCCGAAGGCGACTTGCTCGTGGAATCCGCGAAGTTTCCGGAATTGTTTCACTTCAAACAACATGAACATTCCGGTGGCGAAGGGACGATGCAGGCGCGACAAGTATTGAAAGAAATCCATGCCCGCGTAGAACGATTTATCGATCCAGTTGCCATCGCGGCACAGGATGTTGGTGGTGACGCAGTGCAGTTGTTTGCGCCGAGCCAATTCGACGGCGCGCCGAACCACCGAAGGATGCGCGAGTTCAATGTCGGCATCGAGAAAAAGAACGTAAGTGCTCTCCGCGTGGGCCGCCCCCAGGTTGCGGCCTACCGAGGGCATGCCGCCACGGATCACGCTGACGTTCAATCGATCGCGAAAACTAAGCACAATTTCGCGAGTGCAGTCGGTCGAATTGGCGTCAGCCACCAACACTTTCGTACTCGACATCCTCGAGTAGTCCTGATTCATCAGCGAAGTCAGCAAACGCGGAATCAGATTCGCCTCGTTCTTGGCCGGAATCACGATGGTCAGCTCGCTCGTTGTATTCGTGCTGATTGAACTCATGCTCGGTAAACTCATGGATGCGAACCCCCTGTTCGTCAATGGTGAGATAAGTCAGACGGGAATCGACCCAGCCGCCTGAATTGTAGTAGTGAATTCCGTTCTCTTCGATATGGAGGGCCTGGTGCGTGTGGCCGCAGAAAATCCGGCTGGCATCGTGCTGACGCGCGTACTGCAACGCTCCTGCCGACACTTTCGGCGACATACGCAACCAGCGCGTGTTCAGCCGGTCGATGAACCGCACGATCGGCTTGTGCTTGAAATCGAACTTCTGCAGCTTCAGGTACAACGAAGTGCCCAGCCGGCTGAGCCGAACGTTGTTCACCTGAAAGCCGTCAAACTGGTGGCCATGAATCGCGATGTGGCGCAGTCCGGCGTATTGCCAGGCATAACGTTGGTAGACCCGCACGCCCACCAGATGCGACATGATGTTGGCTAGCCCGTGGTCGTGATTGCCCTCCACCCACACGACCTCGACATTGCGCTTGGGATTCGACAGCTTGCGGATGTAGCCGAGAAACTTCCAGTGGTCTTTGGTGAGGCGGGCAAAATTGAGGTCGGCAAAAATGTCACCCAGGAGGATTAGACGGTGGAAGCGATTTTCCTTCAGCACGCGCGTGGCTTCCCGCGCATGGCTCGTCTCCGCACCGAGGTGCAGGTCGGAAAGGATCAGCGTGTTGTACACGGACAGATCCATACTTCAGTTGTAGCGGATGAATGTTAAGGGGTGATGAAAGTTGCATCAAAATCGGTGCAGGAGTAACTAGAGGAGTAACCGCTCGGGGTCAAGAGTTTAGCCGCCGTGTCTGGCGAAATGTTTCAGCTGTGTGAATTTGATCGGTTCGCGAACCGAAAGTCGCGGGCCATCGAGCGCTTACATCTGAGCTGGTGGCACATACTCCTTGGGCACGGCTGAACCTTCTCCGAAGAAGAATTGCTCCAATTGCTTGACGATGACTTCCTGATCTTCGCGGCGCGCGGGATTCAACCGGTATTCGTTGAGCAGCATCTTGCAATGTTCCGTCCACATCCTCCAGGCTTCTTGAGAGACGTTGTCGTAAACCTTGCGGCCCAGGTCGTTGTCGAACGGAGGTTCGTCCAGCCCGGGCAGTTCTCTCTTCAATTTCACGCAGAATACGGTGTGCGCCATACACTTCCTTCGCTCAGAAATTTCTCACCTTAAAGATTATTACACGGGAAGGCGGCCGGAGAATCAAACAGAAGATAGAGTGGGGACGAAAATACGCAGCCGCAGATGATCTCAGGGCTTCGCCGTGGCGGCGGCATACTCCGCCAGGATTCTCGCCAATTCCGCAGGGACCACCGGGGATTCTTGTCCTGGACTGGCTCCCGCCTCCGTCACTTTTCCCTTAATGCCAACGTAAACCGCATTGTAGGATTCCTCGCCGAGGTTCTCCACCTTGTGCTTGTGGCGAGGGAACCACCGAGTCTCGCCCGCCTTGGCATAGACATCCGTGACCTTACCAGTCTCGTCAGTAAACCTGAGGTGCCCGCCCGTCAGACTGACGGACACACCCGCGGGATGGTCGTGCATCTCTGACTTCTCGTGCGGACCATAGTGGATATCCACCACCTGCACATGTTCATTTTCAAAGTGCAGTTTGTAATGTTTCGGCGCTACCTTTGTGGGGTCTTGTGCCAGGGCGGAATTTATGGCAAGACATACAATCGCGGCTGCGCAGAAATACCTGCACAACATTTACGGGCCTCCTCGAAGCGAACCAAAACGCAAGTGCGAATCAAAAAGCCGCTCGTTTGAACTGAGGTCACGCTACGCTCGCCGGATGGGCCTGTCAACGATTCGAAGCTAGTCCGCCCCAAGTTGGTTAATCGCCCAGGAGCGAAACGGCGAGGGAAAACAAAAGCGGAGCCTTTCCGGGCTCCGCTATCGAATGCTAGGCCGCTGGTGAACCGCTATTTCTTATCTGGATCTTTGCTTTGCTCCGGAGCCTTTTCCTTGCTTTTGTCCACAATGGAGAGCAGTTCGACTTCGAAGGTGAGAGTCGAGCTAGGCTCAATCCCGGGGCGGCCGGAATCGCCATAGGCAAGATCGGACGGAATGAATAGTTGCCATTTCGATCCGACCGGCATAAGTTGAAGCGCCTCGGTCCAGCCTTTGATTACTCCACTCACGGGAAATGAAACCGACTTGCCGGTCTTATACGAGCTGTCAAATTCCGTCCCGTTAATGAACGTGCCGCGATAGTTGCATTCCACCGTGTCGCTCGCCGTGGGCTTTGGTCCCGTTCCTTCTTTCAGAATCTTGTATTGCAGGCCGCTGGGCAGCGTGACCACGCCTTCTTTGCTCTTGTTCGCCGCCAGAAAAGTTTCTCCTTCTTTCTTGTTGGCCGCCCCGGCCTCTTGCATCTTCGCCTGCTGCTTCTTACCAACTTCTTCCTGTACCGCCTTGATCGCGGCCTGCGCTTCTTCGTCGGTCATCAGGGTCTTACCGCCCGATAAACCGTCTTTCAGTCCGCGTGCCAGAATGCCCGGATCGAACGGAACCGATTGTTTGGTAAAACTTTCCGCCATCCTCTGTCCCGTTTTCATCCCGAGGGCGTAGCTGAACTTTTCTTTCTGCGTTTTCAGGGTCAGAGTGGTCGCGCTCTTGGCGGTGGCTGGCCGCTTGGTCGCCGGAGTCTGCGCCTTGGCTGCACTCGAGGTTGGACTAGCTGAAGATGGCGCAGCCGGTTGAGTGGTCGCGGGCGGAGTCTGTTGTGCCAGGGCGCTCCCGAGCAGCAATGTACCGACCGCCAATATGTTTACCGCCGTTGTAAAGGATTTGTGCATTTGAGTATTGTCACATCACGGGGAAGGTCTCGGCAAACCAGAGCCCGGCAGAAAGTTGCTTTCCGGCCTACCAAGCTGGATTGAGAACTGCGACGCTTAGGAGCTTTTTAACTTATATCCCGGTGGAATCTCGAACAGGGAAGGATGCGGCTCATCCGTGGAGGTGGGCTTGCAGTAAGTGGTTTGCGATCCCAGAGCGCTCGTCACCTTGGTCAGCACCGGTGTTTTCAGCTTGACGCTGGTCCAAACCTCGGCGACGGTCGGCTGCGGAGCCTTGGGCAGTGGAGGCGCCTTCGGTAGCTGCGAAGTCTGGGGCTGCGAAGGCTGGGACATCTGCGGCACTTTTGGCATTTGAGGAAGGGGCGGCATCTTCGGCATGGGCGGCGCCTGGGGTTTCTGCGCCGCAGGAAGAACGTAGCGCTTTCCCTCAACTTCATGCCCTTCGATCAGGCTCTTGCCCAAGTCCTGGATCTGCATGGGAGGAGCCGGTGCCGGAGCCGCTGGCATCTTGGCACTCCCTGACGGCGTGGCTCCAGAAGTTGGAGGCATCGGGATGACCATCGCCACTTTTTTCAAGTGATCGAGCAGAATAGTTTTCTGATCGGCCGGACTCGAAATGATGCTGGCGCTGGGCGTGTCGATGCGCATCTTGCCGGTGCTCGACCGCCACATCCGCGACGACGACTGTGCCGGCGCACTGCCCCCCGGCGCCTGCGACTTGCTGGCGCATTCGGAGCACGAAGGAGGCGTCGGTGGCTGAGACATTTGCCCCACGGCGAAAAAGTGTATCACGCCGGCATTCCTGCAAATGCGGCGGCGCATGTGCCCAACTTAATTGGTGGGCCCGCAAGGATTTGAACCTTGGACCAATGGATTATGAGTCCACTGCTCTAACCGCTGAGCTACGGGCCCGTGCTTATCGGCACGTGAGACATTTTACCGCACTCGGTTGACTGCGACGGAAAGCTAGTCGCTCGATTGCCGCAAGCGCGTGGAAGGTGCAATATGGGTGCCGGGAGCGCGTGAAGTTTACTCGAACTCAAGCACTACAATTTCGGGATTCGATCCCAGTCGCAGCGGCGGTCCCCACGTACCCGCTCCACTCGAAGTGAAAACCTGCATCTTCCCGATCCGGCTTAAGCCGTAGACAAACTGCCGGTAGATCCGCCGCGCCATCCAGCTCCAGGGAATGAACTGCCCCAGGTGGGTATGTCCGGACAGCTGCAGAGAGATACCGGCAGCTTCCGCGATTTCCGGATGGTCGGGGGCATGAGTCAACAGAATGCTGGCACGGTCGCGATCCAGGCGCACGCCGTGCAGTACGGAGGCAAACTGCCCGTCGCCAAGGGCATTCCGATACGGCACGCCGATAATCTGCAGGCCGTCCACTTCCACCTTCTCGTTGTTGAGCACGCGCACTCCGGCGGCGGCAATGGCGCGCAGGTACTTGCTGTCGTCGCCGAATTGCTCGTGATTTCCCGCGACAAAATAGACGCCGTGCGGCGCCGCTAGCTTGTTCAATGGCTCGGCTGCGCGCCCCGCATCGATGGCCGTGCCGTCGTACAAATCACCGGCAATAAAAATCGCGTCTGGCTCTTCCCGCAAAATCTTGGCCACCATGCGCCGCAGAAAGCTGCCGTTTCGCACGTGCCCCAGGTGCACATCGCTGATCAGGGCCGCTTTTCGTCCCCGCCACGCCAACGGCAAGTTCGCCAGCCGCACCGTGGTTCGCGTGATTCGCGTCCAGCTTGCGTTGAAGACCGCATAGATTCCGGCCACTGCGGCAACACCGAACAGCAATTCCACCATGCGATGGAAGTTCAAGTGGGGGCCGCTCATGTTCAGCCCAGCCAGCCGCGCTACTCCGAAAATAATCCAGGAGAAAACCGCCGCCAGGAAGAGGAAACTCAGCAGACCCACCCAGACCGCAGCCGCCCGGTAAAACCCGCGCAGAACGGCATTTGTATAGCGAAAGGCGAGCAGCGAAGCGGCAATAAAGGTCAGCGACAAGAAGCCGAGCGTCAATTTGATCCATGGCGAGCCGGCAGTCCCGCTTCCGCCCGGAGAAAATGTCCAGGTCTCATAGAGGAGAAAATGTGTCAGAAAAAGAACGGACTGAATAATTACAATGAAACCGATTAAGCCTTTTCGTACTCGCATGGTGCATTAGATTCCCCAGCCCGCCATTTGGATTGTTGACGTAGTTTCGCCCAAATTCGCAGATCTCGAGAGGCCGTCAGCGGAGGGATTACACGGTGTAAGATTTGGCTGCTCGGTGGCAACCCGTTTTTCTTTCTTAGAATCCGGAGACGGCACACTGATGGCAGTTAAATCTGAGGAGATATCTGCGTGCAAATTTTGAAATGCTTGCGATGCCGGTTTTTTTTCTTGCTGCTGACCTCAACTTTATGGGCGCAGTCCTTTGTCGCCAAGCCGCTGTCAGATCTCGGTTCCGCTAAGTACAAGGGTTTCCCGGGCGGCTTGTATGAAAACGGATCGAACGAAATCCCCCATGATCACGCCGCCGACGGACTCGCCTTAGCCGCGCAGGTAAAGCCGGTTCGCGGCAAGTTTGTGTTGCTCGCCATCGGCATGAGCAATGCCGTTATCGAGTTTCGCGCCTTTGAAACTCTGGCGGCCAGCGACTCCCATGTCAACCACGCAACCATGGCGGTGCTTAATGGAGCACAAGGCGCGATGACGGCCTGTTTCTGGCGTTTTGCCACCGAGAATCCGGTGCAAAGCGGATGCCGCGCCCCTCGTCCAATTCCCAATCAGTACGACCGCATTCGCGACGAATTACTCAAGCCTGCCGGCCTCGCAGAAGATCAGGTGGAAGTCATCTGGCTTAAGAACGCGGACCCCAGGCCTTCGGTAGCCTTGCCCGCTCCCGATTCCGACGCTTACGTCTACGAACGCGAACTCGGAGAGGCCGCTCGCGCCGCCCGCGCTCGCTATCCCAATCTCAAGCTCATGTTTATTTCCAGTCGCATTTATGCGGGGTATGCGGCGGTGCCATTGAATCCGGAACCCTACGCTTACGAATACGGATTTTCGGTCAAGTGGGCCATTCAGTCGCAGATCGAGCAGGAGCGTAGCGGGAAGGTGGATCCGATCGCGGGCGATCTCGACTATAAAAAAGGCGCTGCGCCTTGGATTGCCTGGGGGCCTTATTTGTGGGCCGACGGCACCGTCGCGCGTTCTGACGGCTTGACTTGGAACCCTTCTGAGTTTCAGGCTGACGGCACACATCCAAATAAAGAGGGTGTAGATAAAGTTGCCAAAATGCTTTTGGATTTCTTCATCACGTCGCCCTACGCCCCTTGGTTCAAGAAATAGAAGGCCGGCGAAGCAGAATAAGTGGATTGTTCAACTTTCTCTTTAATGCCGCGCACACTGACGGCGGCACTCGGGTTCCTCATTTTAAGCTGGTGTTGATCTAGGGCTCTGGCTGAGGACGCATCAAGGCTCGAAGATTTGTCTCGAGGATGCGTTGGTTGGCTTCGGTTATGCCGACGAAACGGAAGGGCTGCAACCATCCTTGTGTAGCCCACATGGGGAACATCATCTCGGCCTTCTCGCGGATGGTCGTTTCTCCGAGATGGAACACAAACTCTACTTGCAGCTTTTCATCCAGCGGTTTTTCAACATTCACCAGCCCGCCCGTGGTGGAAAGCTGATGCAGCTTGCCGCGCACCTGACGCTTGTTCGGCAAGCCAATCAGCGTCAAGATAGATCCGCGCAGCTTGACGCGGAACGGACGCGGCGTGAGTGTCGGCGAGTTCGCCGAGGAGTTCGCCGGCGAGCTTTCGAGTGCGGGTTCTGGTGCCTGCGACATCGTGCCTGAATTATGGCATTCCGTCAGTGATCCCCGGGTGTTACGAAAGAACGGGATGCGGACACCAACTACTGTCTGATGGAAACGCTAAAGTATTTTGCCGGCGCTTTCTCGGAAATTACTTTCGTCCCGGATGAGCTTTGCCGTTACCGGAGAGCAGGTTGTAGGGCCAGACATTCTTACCGTTCGTCGCCTTCCCTTCGGCGCCAGCGGAGGCGGCGCCGGAATTGGAGCTGCAGTTCCAATCCTCGGGAGGATCGACGATTCCCCAGACATTCCCCTGGTTGTACAGCGATACTCCGATCAGAAAGTCTTTGCCGTCGTTGCCCAGCGGCAGACAATTCGCGACGTGGCCGGATGCGCTTCCGCCGCCGGGCAGATCGCTCAACAGCACTGGAGTTTTGATAGGCAAAGCATGCGACGCACGAATCCCACAGCCTTGCGGACTTACCACCAGCGCAACGCATTGCGCCGATAGCGGATGCCTCCGGTCCATGCTGGTGACCACCAGAGGAATCTGCACCCGTAATCGGGTGCTGCGCCGTGTCGTCTTGGGTGTGACTATTTCCATCTGCGAAACTATCAACCCACCAACCTACTAGTGTGACAGAACAGAGGCTGAACGCGCTCTTAAGAAAGAGCAAATCAATGTGACGGAAGTAACCGGTAATACTTTGAGGTCAGGCGCAGCTTTCGCTTTCCCGCGAATCCAAGTTGCTGCATCGCCCTGTTAAGATGGCTCGACATCCGTGAATCATCCAGCGCCAACGGCTCCGGCTCTTCCCGAGTGGAATCTCCTGCTGGCCGCGTGTTCTCCCGATTTGCACGAGGACCGTCTCAGCCATATTCGCTCTCTGCTTAAGATGTCAGTCCAGTGGGATTCTCTGCTTCGCATGGCAGATCAACATGGCACATCTTCGCTGCTCTACCAAAACCTTGCGCGGATCGAGAACGCCGTTCCGCCGGCTGTACTGGCATCTCTGCGTCAGAGTTATGAGAGGAACATTCACAAGACTCTTTTTCTCGCCCGCGAACTGATCCGCATTCTCGATCGCCTCGATGGGTTTGGCATCGAAGTCGTTGCCTATAAAGGTATCGTGTTGTCGGAGGTCTACTACGGCGACATGGTGCTGCGGCGGTCCGGCGATATGGATTTATTCGTCCGGAAAGCAGACGTCGCGCGGATTAAGAGTGCAGTTCGCGATCTGGGTTACACTCCGCGCGTATTCATTCCGGAAGATGCCGAGCAGGATTACATCGATTCGGGATACGAATGCACTTTCGACCATCCTGCGGGAAAAAATCTGCTTGAGCTGCAGTGGGCGCTGCAACCGCGATTCTACGCCGTCGATTTTGACATGGATGGAGTGTTCCAGCGGGCAGTTACGGTTATGGTTGCGGGCCGACGCGTGAAAACGCCTGCACCCGATGATCTGCTGCTGATTCTTTCCATGCACGCCGCGAAACATGTTTGGGGACGGCTGATCTGGCTCTGTGACATTGCGCAGATCTTGAAGCTGGGGAATTTGAATTGGGATCGGATTCAATCTCAGGCCCGCCAGTTGGGCATCGAGCGAATTCTGCAAGTGACGCTGCTTTTAGCGAACCGCCTTTTGACGACTGCGATTCCGCCGCAAATTGAAAATACGATTCTGGCAGACAAGGCAGCGCACGCATTTACGGAACGAATTGCCGTCTCGGTTGCCGCGGGGGTTACGTACGAAGACGAACAGTTGTCATACTTCCGTTTGATGATGCGCCTGCGCGAACGGCGGATGGATCGAATGCGATTCCTCGCGCGCCTCACTTTCACTCCTGGTCCCAGCGAATGGGAAGCAGTGCGTCTGCCTAAACTTCTATTCCCTTTCTATCGTATCGTGCGGCTGGCGCGTCTCGCATCCAGATTTTCGCGCTAGCGGCTGGCGAGTCCGCCCGCGGTTTCGCCGCCGTCCATAGTGTAGACATGGCCGGTAGCGTAAGCTGCATCTTCCGATGCGAGATATGCGAACAGCGCGGCGATTTCTTCCGGCTTAGCGTGGCGGCGGAGCGGGATTTTCCGGTTCACTTCGTTGAGCATGGCGTCGGTGTATTCGGCTCGCTGCATTGGCGTTAACACATAGCCCGGAGCGACCGCGCATACGCGAACTTTCGGAGCGAGTTCGAGAGCCATGGAGCGCGTCAATTCAATCACTCCGGCTTTGGTCGCGTTGTAGTCGGCATAGTAGGGATAGCCCATGATGCCGTTGGTCGATGCGGTTTGCAGAATCACTCCGCCGCTGCCTGCCATCATGTGACGCGCGGCGGTCTGCGCCACGTAGAAGACGCCGGTAAGATTAACGGCGATTACTTTGTCCCATTCTTCGGGAGTGATGTCGAGAAACTTGTGGCGAATGCTGATGCCGGCATTGTTGATAAGCACGTCGATTCCGTCCATCACGCGGACGGCATCGGCGACTGCGGCTTCCACCTGCATTAAGTCTGTGACATCGGAGATGATGGCCTCGGAGATGCCCGGCAGTTGCTGGCGAATGGCAGCGCAGGCCTTAGCGTCGCGATCAAGGATGCAGACGCGTGAACCTTCTTCCAGAAAACGCGCGGCGGTGGCAGCGCCGATTCCGCTGGCGCCTCCAGTGATGAGGACTCGTTTGTCTTTCAGGCCACGCATGCGAATTGCTGAATTCTATCAGGGGCAGAGAGCATCAGAGGTCTGTGGCCCAGCCAAATGGAGATCCGCAATTTCAGCAGAGTTCATTGGAACGAGACAACTTCAAATCGCATCAGACCCGGCAAGAGATAAAAGCTGCGCACGTTTGGTTGATGGCGTTCAGCGTGGGCGCTATCGTGGCCAACATTTATTACATTCAGCCGCTGCTCTCCACCATTGCGGCCAGCTTCCGCATCTCCGTGCCCCAGGTGGGAATCGTTGCTATGCTGACGCAGTTTGGCGCGGCCTTGGGGATGCTGGTTTTTGTTCCCTTGGGCGACACCAAGGAGCGGCGGCGGCTGATCGTGTGTTTGCTGGTGGCGGAGTCCGTGTGCCTGGCGGCAATGGCGAGCGCGCAGAATTTTGCCTGGCTGGCGCTGGCGAGTTTTGGCATTGGAGTTACGGCGGCGACAGTTCACATTATCGTTCCCTTCGCCACCCATCTCGCGTCACCGGCGCGGCGGGGAGGGACGATAGGGACCGTTCTTGGCGGATTGCTGTTTGGGATCCTGCTGGCACGCACTTTTAGCGGTCTGCTGGGAGCGTGGGTGGGATGGCGCGCTATCTATTGGTTGGCGTCCGGGTTGATGCTGGCGCTGGGCGTGTTGATCCGCGCGGGCCTGCCCGCGAGCAAGCCTGAGCTGAAACTTTCCTGGCCGACCTTGATCGGTTCGACCGCCGTTCTTATCCGCAATCAGCCGGTGCTCAGAGAAGCGACCGCGCTCGGAGCCATTTTTTTCTGCGGCTTCAGCGCCTTCTGGACCACTTTGGTTTTTTTCCTGGGAACACCACCGTACCACTATGGAAGTGCTGTGGCTGGACTGTTCGGGCTGGTGGGCGCAGCCGGCGCCATCTGCGCGCCTTTTATTGGACACATGGCAGACCGCTATGGAGCGAGGAGGAACGTCCTTGTCTCGCTTATCGTGACCCTCGTTTCTTTTGCGGTGCTGTATATATTCGGCAAGCACATGAGCGGGCTGATTGCTGGAGTGGTGCTGCTCGATATCGGAGTTCAATCAGGTCACGTGTCGAATCAGACGAGAATTTACGGCCTTCAGAGTGATGCCCGAAGCCGCATGAACATGGTCTACATGGTTTGTTATTTCAGCGCGGGAGCGCTGGGTTCGTATGCGGGCTCGGTGCTGTGGCATTGGTTCGGGTGGGCGGGAGTCTGCGGCTTGGGATGCGGGCTGCTAGTGGCGGGGTGCGTGGTATATTTTTTTCCCGGGCTGCAGGGTCGGTCGACGCACGCGAACCGGCACGGAGAATTATTGTCCGAGTATCCGGCAGGACCGGAAAGTTGAACAGGCCGAGGGTTGGCAGCGCCGGGCGTTGGTTGTACTCCGGTTTACCCGCTACAATCGCCCGGTGAACCTCGACGACACGATCGTCGCCATCGCCACTCCGCCGGGACGCGGGGGGATTGGAGTCGTTCGCATTGCCGGCCCGCGAGCGCGCGAGATTGCCGAGCCTATGCTGCGGCTGAAACACCCGATGGAGCCGGGACGGGCCGTCTTTGGAGAACTCATCGAGCCATGTGGATCGGGAGTTTCCAGTTTCCAGTTTCCGGTTTCTAGCGATCCAAATACTCGGACCCAGAAATCGGAAACTGGAGACTCGCCCCGCATCGACGAAGTCGTGGTCACATACTTCGCCAAGCCGCACTCCTACACCACCGATGACATTGTGGAGATCTCCGCCCACGGCTCTCCAGTCGTGCTCCGTCACGTCGTCGAGTTGTGCGTCACCGCTGGAGCGCGCCTCGCCGAACCCGGCGAGTTCAGCATGCGCGCCTTCCTCAACGGCCGCATCGATCTCACCCAAGCCGAAGCGGTACGCGATCTGATCGATTCACAAACGCTCTACCAGGCGAAGGTTGCCGCGCAACAGCTTGAGGGCGCCCTTTCGAAGCGCCTGCAGCCAATCAAACAGAAGCTGGTCGAGCTGATTGCCGCCCTCGAAGCTGGCATCGACTTTGCGGAGGACGATGTTTCCGTCATGCCTGATCGCGCCATCCTCGAACGTATTTCTGCGGTGCGCGAGCCGCTCGATCAGCTTGCCCTCAGTTTTGCCTACGGCAAAATCGTGCATGAGGGCCTGACGCTGGCCATCGTCGGTCGTCCCAACGTGGGCAAGTCGAGTTTGTTCAACCGCCTGGTCGAACGCGAGCGCGCCATCGTCACGGCGACCCCGGGAACCACGCGCGACTTGGTGAGCGAGACTGTCGCCATCGGCGGCATTCCCATCCAGTTGGTCGACACCGCTGGAATCCGGCAGGCTCTCGACGAAGCGGAATCCATCGGTATTCGTAAATCTATGGAAGCGTTGGCTGACGCCGATCTGGTTCTGATTGTGCTGGACGCTTCGCAGCCTGTATCCGTGGAAGATGAGGAACTGCTGCGGCACGCGCAGAATCGTCCAACCATCATTGCCAGTAATAAGTGCGACTTGGCAGTCAGTGGTCAATCAGTGGTCAGTGGCCAATCCTCAAAAGTTCGCACTTCCGCTCTGACCGGCGAGGGCATCTCTGAACTGCGGTCGGAAATCTTGCGCCACATTGGCGGCGAGATTGGCGGCGAGATCGGCGGCAAGAGTGGAGCGCAGGCCGAAGCCGGTTTCCTGACGAATATTCGCCACCAGCGTCTGGTAAAAGATTCCCTCGCCGCGCTCGAAGCGGCCAGCATTGCGGTAGCCGGCAGAATCCCGCATGAAATGTTGCTGCTTGATCTTTACAACGCGCTTCGACCACTGGATGCAATCACAGGAGCGACCACCACCGACGACATCCTAAACTTGATCTTCAGAACCTTCTGCATCGGAAAATAATGGTCAAGGCAGCCTTAGAAAACTAAACGATTCGTCATTGATGCGCTTATCGAACCTTGAGGGTTGCAATTACCGTGGTCCCAGTTACTTCGGATTGGATTTCCAAAGCGCCATCGAGTTGACGCAGACGCTCTCGCATTCCCCCGAAGCCGATACCGGCGCGGCCCGATTCCAGCAGTTCGCGTTGTCGTTCCCGGGATATTCCCCGACCGTGATCCCGTATCTGAACGGTGAGTTGGTCATCGCCTTGATGAAGACTGATTTGAGCCGTAGCGCTTCCGGAATGCCGATGAATATTGGTCAAGCATTCTTGCACGATGCGAAATACGGCGATCTCGACTTTGTCGGGCAAGCGACCTAAGTCAGATGGAATGTCGAGGTCAACTTTTATTTTGCTGCGCTCGGAGAAACCATCCACATACCAGCGAAGGGCAGAGGTCAGTCCCGCGACGTCGAGGAGCGGAGGATGGAGCAGGTGGGAGATGGTACGAATTTCGCGGGAAACCTCTTCCACTAACATTGCATTTTCAGAAACGGCTCTTTGTCCCGCCGAATCGAGCTTATCCGACTGTGACCGGACAACAGCGATATTCATGCCAATCGCAGCGAGCAATTGACCCACGCTGTCGTGCAGTTCCCGAGCGATGCGCCTTCGTTCGTCATCCTGCATCCGTTGAAAACGGGACGCAAGGTCCACTTGCTCCTTGCGAGAGGTTAAGTCGGTGATTAAGACTCCGGTTGCCGACTTGTCTCGCGACAATAAAGTGAACGAAAAATGAGCGGATATTGGCTCGTTCGTTGCGCGAAGGAGGCGCATCTCGCCCTCGCTAGGCCCGCTCCGGGCATCACGGAGCAATTTCTGGCAAGCTGGATGATCTTCAGGAGCCAGGAAATCAGTGAGGGGCAAACTGATCACAGCCTCGCGCGGAAAGCCCAGCAACTGGGCCAAGCTATGATTGGCATAAACAATGCAGCAGTTAGCGTCGAGCATGGCCGCGCCTTGTTGCATTCGCTCCACCAAGGTGCTGTAGGGAAGGTCGGAACCTTCCAGCGTGTACACGCGATGGCCTTCGGTCTCCTGCACCACAAACGCATCCACGGCGCCATCGCGAATCGCGCGCAGCGTCTGTTCCGCTTCGTCCATCAACCGGACGTCGATCCCTGGTATCTCGTTTTCCATTTCGTACTCACTTCTCCGGAGCGGCGGGACGTAATTGTAACCCAACTAAGGCGCGTTCGGTGTCGCGGAGGTCGCCCACAATTTTGCGCAGCGGTTGCGGCAACTTCCGCACCAGGGTGGGTATGGCAAGGATCTGGTCCCCGGCAGCCAGTTGCGGATGCTTGACCAGATCGACCACCTCAATATTGTATCGTCCCGCGAGATGTTGCTCGCAGATCTTTTTTAGATTGGCGAAAGCGGCCACCGATCGGGGCGTCTGTCCCGCGACATATAAGCGCAGTTGCCATACCTCGCCGGTTTCCGGTCCGGCTTTCTCCGCGATTTCTTTGAGGCTCTCAGGAGCCTGCGCGCTGCTGTTCGCTGATTTCTTCATTCTTTCTCCCAAGTTACTTTTTCGAGCGCGACAATCCTGCGGTCTGATCGGCCCGGCGGCTGCGACTCATGGCTTCACGGCTTGCGGCGATCAGCTTTTCGCGAGAAATTTCCTGGACGGCGGACGTTTCCGCTTCTCTTTCCTCCAGTTCGAATTCCTTGCGGAGAGCGGTGATACGAGCCTCCAGAGCTTCCCGCTTGCGCATCCGCTCCCGCTCCCTGCGCTCGGACTCCTGCTGGCGAAGCAGAGCGTCTGCCTTCTCCCGCGCCTCCTGCGAGAGGCGAGACGACCCGGTAAGGACGCCTTCCGGTCCCACGTAAACATCCAGCAAATCGATTCCATGCGGAGTCAGAAGAAATTCGCGAAGCTGGTTGGAATGCGCCATGCCGCGCGACTTCAGAACGTACAGGGCGCGGTTGCGCTCGCCACCCAATTCAATGGCGCGAACGAACAGCCAGGTATCCACGATGGAGGAGATCTCCACGTCGGTTTTCTCGATGGATTCCCCCCCCGAAGTCAGATTCGTCAGGAAGCCGGTCACTTCGCGCTGCTTCAGAAAGTCGATGAGGCGAATCAACATGGTGTGTGCGTCGCGCAAGTTGCCAGCCTGGATCAGGCTGCCGACCGGATCGATCACGACGATTTGAGGCTGGAAGTCGTGAACAATCTTGTGAATGATCGCCAGGTGCATCTCAAGACCGAAGAGCGTGGCCCGGCTGGAATGAAACTGAAGCAGGTTTTTCTTGCTCCACTGGGCGAGGTCGATGCCGATCGACTGCATGTTTCGCATGAGTTGCCCGGGCGATTCCTCGAAGGAAAAATAAATGCAACGTTCCCCCCGGCGGCAGGCGGCATCGACAAACTGCGCGGCCAGACTGGTTTTGCCGGTTCCCGCAGTTCCCGAGACCAGGACGGTGCTGCCGCGGTAGAAACCTGCTCCGCCCAACATGGTATCCAGCCGCGGGACGCCGCTGGAAATATGCTCCTGGCTTACACGATGTTGCAAACCCAGCGAGGTCACCGGCAAAACGCTGAATCCGTCCTCGTCGATCAGGAATGGGTATTCGTTGGTGCCGTGCGCCGTGCCGCGGTATTTCACGATGCGAAGCCGTCTGGTGGAGACCTGGTCGGTCACGCGATGGTCGAGGAGAATAACGCAATCGGAGACGTACTCTTCGAGTCCGTGACGGGTGAGTGCCCCTTCGCCGCGTTCGGCGGTAATCACGGCGGTGACTCCCTTGTCTTTCAGCCAGCGGAACAAGCGGCGCAATTCAGCACGCAGAATGCCCTCGTTCTGGAGTCCGGAGAACAGGTTCTCGATTGTGTCGAGAACCACGCGCTTCGCGCCGATACCATCAATGGCGGCACCGAGACGGATGAAGAGTCCCTCCAGATCGTAATCGCCGGTCTCGTCGATCTCGCTGCGTTCCACGCGAACGTAATCGAGGGCCAGCTTTTTTTCATTCGTCAGTTCATCCAGGTCGAAACCGAGCGAGCGGACGTTTTGCGTCAGCTCCGCGGCGGTTTCTTCAAATGCCATGAAAACTCCCGGCTCGCCGTATTGGGTGGCGCCGCGGACGAGGAATTCCATGGCTAGGAGAGTCTTGCCGGCGCCCGCGCTGCCGCATACCAGGGTAGGCCGGCCGCGGGGAAGCCCGCCGCCGGTTATCTCATCGAGCCCCTGAATTCCGGTAGGAGCTTTGGGCAGGCTGCGGTTCGCTGTGCTTTTCTTCGGGGTGGTGTTGCTCTTTCGGGTTATCGCTGGCATTGTCGTACACGCTTATCTCCGGCGTTTTGACTCGTGATCCCACTCCGAGCGATCGCTGCGGACCAAACATAATAGAGAAGAATCGCCGAGCCGCCGGTTGCAGATTCACCCACACCGATCGTTGCGAGGTTCCGTTCGATTTTCACGAAACGCATAGCAGAGAAAGCAAAGCGTTACTCTATGTACGCTGTTCATGGTAGGTCTATACAGTGAATCCTGTATAACGGGAAAGATTAGAAAAAGATTAGAACACGAAAAGACGCCGCGATCCGGTATGGATCGCGGCGCCTTCGTTTTTGCGAATGGCCGATCGAGAGACGGCTTTGATCGACTATTCCAAGGTTACGCTGACCGGGTTCGACGGAATTCCGTTCGCCACCACTTCCAATGTGCTGGCTCCGAGTCCGATGGTGGCAGGAATGTCAAAGTACGTGAAGACCACCTCCGCCCCCGTAGCTACTGCCATGGTGCTGTGATTGTGAGTCTTGCAATAGACGACGTTCCCGGTGGCAGTGTTTTTGATCCGAATCAGTGGATAGTTCGTTGCCATCTGAGCATCATCGCCGTACATCGCTCCCTGCGACAGTCCGTTGAACTGCGTGCCCTGAATTTTATTGTTCTTAACGCCATGGGTCAGAGTGGCCGCAACCCGAGAAATCGTGGGCTGCCACGCAGTCTGATAAGTGCCGCTTGCGGTGTAGATTTGCACGGTCGTCGTTCCGTCGGTGAACAGCACCTGCCCCGTGGGGAGCACCAACATGCGTCCAGTGTAGGTTGGATTGCTGCCGGCTCCAATGGGAGAGGGAACCGACGTCAGAGTGGTGCCGTTGAATTCGTAGAATTTGGTGCCGTTCTCGTAGCAGCGGGCAGTCGGACCCACGTCAATCAGGACATTGCCGTCGGGCAGAATCGCCGCCGGACCATCCTCAACGCCGTCTGAACTGGGGATGGTTGGCCCCGCCGCCCACGTTCCAGTCGCGATGCTGTAGATCCCAGTGCTGCTGGTCCCTCCCACTGCGAAGACTGTGCCGTCCGGACGCAACACAGCCGGTCCGATCTCTTCGCAGCTGCTATCTGGGAGTGTCACGATCGTGCTGCCCGCACTAGACCATGTCTTGGTAGTGGGGTTAAAAAGTTCAGAATTCTTTACGTCCCAAATATCGACTGTCAGAACGTCGCCGCTGGGCAGCAATTCCCAACCTTCTTCCGAGTTCTGATCGGCTTTACCGTTTCCTGCGCCAATGATGGTCCAAGTCAAAGTGGCCGCATCCAGCTGCGCCTGGTAGGTTTGGTTGGTGCACTCGGTACCGGCCACGCCGCAGTTTCCGATCATGAAGGTTCCATTGGCCAGCACGATACTGGCGGCATCGCCGATGTGAGTCCAGCCCGAAGGTGGAGTAATCGTCTTCCACGAGTTTGTGGTTGGATTGTAGATGGCGCCCAGGTTTGTTTCCGCCTCGGCATTGTTGTTGTACTCCCCGCCGACCGCGACCAACCGTCCGTCGGGCAGAACTGCCGAAGCATAGTAGAGAGGTGAGTACCCGCTCGGCATTGTCGCGCGGGTTGACCAGGTGCCGGTGAGGTAGCTGCCCGTGCTATCGGGAGTCAATCGATACCAGGTTCCGGTGGCATAGCCGGTGCTGGCGTTCATACCCTGCGCCAGGACGGTTCCATCGGTCATCAGGAGAGCTGTGCCCAGGGCAGAAGAGGGCGCGTGAGTTAGGGTGGTCCAGGTTTGGGCTTGCGCGGCCAATGAAACAGCCAGCATCACACCGATATAGATAACGGTTCTAGGGATTTTCATGTCTGTTATTTGTCTCTCCTGAGATTTAGTTTTGAAAGCAAACACTCGAGGTGAAGATGGGCGAGATTCAACGCACCCACAATCGCGCGAATTGTAGCTTCAAGTGTTGCGCCAGGCCGTTACGCGCCGGGCGATTTCTTCTTGAGCCTTGTTTTGAAATCTCAAGGCCGACGGATTATAACCCGGTTCGACCGCATTCCAATCAACTTGTCACGCAGATTTGACAATTATTTTGCAAGACGCTTCCGGCGTTAACGATTGTTTGCAAGAACTTGCATACAACTTGCGATTGGAAGACGAAAATACCAACTTTCGTTCGGAGACCGAATTTCTCCCCCAAGAAACAGAAACGCGCCCTCGATGAAATAGACGAAGGAGCAAAAATAAGCAGGAGCAGAAAGAAATGAATCAGGCCTGGAATTCGGAGGCTTCAGGGAAGCGGAGATTGCACTTGGCGAGGGCCAATCCGAGGAGTTCTTCGATCTTCGTCTCTTCGCAGTTGCGGGACATGGCGAGTTCGCTGACCAGCAGGTAGCGGGCGCGTTCCAGCATCTTCTTTTCGCGGAAGGATAATGGCTTGGCTTGATGGAGGGCGATCAGGCCCTTAAGCACGCTGGCAACCTCAAACAGAGAGCCGGTGCGCATGCGGTCGGAGTTCTCCTTGAAGCGGTCCTTCCAGTCGGAAGTGCTGATGTCCTCGGCGACGGATAAAAAGTCGAGAATCTTTTGCACTTCGCCGTTGCGAACCACGCGGCGAATGCCGACGCTGCCCACGTTGTTGCAGGGCACCATCACCTTAAGGCTGCTGGCTTTGATGTTGAGCAGATAGAACTTTTCCACCGTAGCGCCAATCGAGCGGCTACTGATTTGCTCGATAATGCCGACCCCGTGGTTCGGATACACGACCTTGTCGCCGATGTGGAAGTTCAGATCTCCGTTCATAAAAAAGCACCCGGGCAGGAGAAGGGTCTAGTGGGGAGAACGTTACTCTACTATAAACATATTATCCCGTAATGGGACGAAAAGCAAGCCGGACTGTCTTTAGAGACGTACCCCGGCGGGCACAATCCCTTTGGGACTTACAACTCGACTCCTACAGACGCCGTAAGTCATTCTTTGCAAAAGTCTTATACCGCTTTTCAGCAGAATAACGATGGTTCTCGTCCGGCGGGGGAAGCAGGCGAATATAATCGCGGAGTGAGCATGGATCAGCAGAAATCCGCAGCGGTTAAGCCAGAACCGTCGGCTCAGGCAAAACCCGCCGCCGGACACAAAGGTTCGAATCAACCTGCGGCCGGGAGGATTCTAGGGTTGGATGTGGGATCCAGAAGAATTGGGATTGCGGTGTCCGACCTTCTCGGTATTACCGCGCAGGGATTGGACACTTTGCAGCGCCGAAATAAGCGCACAGATCTGGCGGCTCTTGAGCAAGTGATTCGCCAGTATGCCGTGCGGGAAATCGTGGTCGGCCTCCCGCTCCGCATGAGCGGCGCGGAAGGTACGCAATCCGGCAAGATGCAGGTGTTCGCCGAGGACCTGCGGAAGCGCTTCCGTCTGCCCGTTCACTTGTGGGATGAGCGCCTAACCTCGGCGGAAGCCAACCGGCTGCTGCGTGAGACCGATCTCTCGATAGAGAAGCGTGCCAAAGCCGTCGACCGCATGGCGGCAGTGTTGATCCTGCAAGGCTGGATGGAAAAAAGACGGCTTCCGGCTTCTAGTGACCTAACATAGCCCGCCGGTAGGCAGCCACATTCTTATTGTGCTCCTCTATCGTCCGCGCGAAGCGGTGGTGGCCTTGCGCGTCGGCGACGAAATAATAGTAGTCGGACTGCGCCGGATGCATCGCCGCTTCCAACGCGCTCTTGCCCGGATTCGCTATCGGTCCGGGGGGTAATCCCACAAATTTGTAGGTGTTATACGGAGAGTTGAATTGCATGTCATCGTGATGCAACGCCCCGGTGTAGCTCCCGGCTAACAGTTCCGCATAAATGATGCTGGGGTCGGCATCGAGCGCGATCCTTTTTTGCAGCCGGTTGTAGTAGACGCTCGCCACCAGCGGGCGTTCCTCGGCGACCGCAGTTTCTTTTTCGACGATCGAGGCCATGACCACGGTGGATTCGACACTCGTGTCCAGCACAATCTGATGCGAGTCTGAGGGCGAGCTCGACGCTGCAACCATAGCGCCCGCCGTTTGAATCAATCCGATCTGAAAGGCGACCTGACGAAACTGCCTGACCATGGCCGCAGCCATGTCCTGCATGGTCATCATGCGGCTGAACTGATAGGTATCGGGAAAGAGATAGCCTTCGAGCGACTGCGCCGAAGGCGCGATATCAGCGATGAGAGCAGTATCCGATTGCGCTACCTTCAGGAAGTCCGCGCCCGAACCGAGCCCGGCGGCTTCAATCGCCCGCGCGATATCGAACATGGTAAAGCCTTCGGGAACGATGACGGTATGGAAGTAGACGTCGCCGCGAGCCAGGCGATTGTGGATGTCGATAATATTCCTCGGCTTGTCGAACAGATACTCCCCGGCCTTGAGCGAACGGCGATGGTGCAGGTAGTACCAAAGGATGAAGGCATCCTCGCTATGGATGATTCCGTTTGCCTTCAACTCCGCGGCAATGCGGCGGGTGGAGAACCCGGGGCGCAGCATCACAAACGTTTGTCCGGAAGGCTCGGTCGGCATGAAAACGGCCCATGCAAACCAGCCCACGGACCCGAACGCCGCAACGAGGACGAGCCATACGATCTTACGCACGATGGAATTAGTGTAGATGATGCGACTTATCGCAGCGCTCGCTCCGCATGGGATCTCTCATTGACCAGGCAGGTTCATCTCCCAATAGGCTCGCCAAGCCGGGCCTTAGGTGATAGGTCATAGGCCTCAGGTATTTGGTTTCCTAAGACCTGAGGCCCATCACCCAAGGCCCAATGATAGTGTTTCGGGCACCGCCTGCGAGTTCCTGCACCCTTTCCGGCGCGCTATACTCAAATGGTCAGGAGTCATCCAATATTTCATGAGACGTAGCTCGCCCTTTTGGTTCTTGATTCTGCTCCTCGCCACGCTGTCCACCACGGGCTGTCTGTTCCGCACCCGCCCGGTTGAAGAGACATATTCCAAGGTGCCGCTCAAGGAGTCGTCTCAATCCGCGTTAATCGACAGCATTAACCAGCAAGGGCAGAAGATCCAGTCGCTGCAGGCTACGGTAGATATCGACACCTCCGTGGGTGGCGCCAAGAAGGGACACGTCACCGATTACAAAGAGATTCGCGGCTACGTGCTGGCGCGCAAGCCGGCGATGCTCCACATGATCGGGCTCCTGCCGATCGTCCGCACTACCGCCTTCGATATGGTCAGCGACGGCCAGGAGTTCAAACTGTGGATCCCGCCGAAGAATCGCTTTGTAGTCGGCCGCAACGACGTGCAGAACCCCAACTCCGATCAGCCCATGGAGAGCATCCGTCCGCAGGATATTTACGACGCGCTCTTGATTCGTCCCATCGACTCGGAACACGACGTCGCCGTTCTGGAAAACGGATATGAGATTCTTCACGANNGAGCAGGGCAACCTGGCGACCGATGCGCGCTACGCCAATTACAAAGACTATGATGGCGTCAGCTTCCCCTCGCGCCTCGAACTTTTCCGGCCTCACGAGGAGTACGACATCACCCTCAACATGTTGAAGCTCGAAATCAATAAGCCGCTGCGGGATGACCAGTTCGCCCTGGAGCAGCCCCCGGGCGCGGAGGTAGTGCATCTCGACAAGCCGCAGTCCAGTGCGGTCGTGCCCCTGCCGGATACCAGAAATAGTCGTTAGGAGTTGATGCCCTACGACTGTCATCCCGAGCGAAGCGAGGGACCTTGGTATTTGCCCGCGGCGGCAATTCGCACGCAACACCGAGATCCCTCGCTTCTCTCGGGACGACAAGAAATGAGTTTTCCGTCGAACCCATAATGAATAAAAATAAACACCATGATGAATAAAATGGTTGTCGCCAATCTCGTGCACCGGCCGATCCGGTCCCTGATCAGCATCGTGGCCATCGCCCTCGAAGTCACCCTGATCCTTCTGATCGTGGGCCTCAGCTACGGAATCATGAATGACAACAAGAACCGTACGGCCGGGATTGGCGCCGACGTAATTGTGCAGCCGCCGGGATCGTCGTTTCTGGCGGGCATCAGCGGAGCACCGGTTTCGGCGAAGGTGGCTGATGTCTTGCGCACCATGCCGCATGTGAAGGTCGTGAGCCCGGTCATATGGCAAATCTCGACCGGGGGCGGCCTGGAGGTAATCGATGGCATCGACATTGCCAGTTTCGAGGCGCTGGGTGGGCCGTTTCAGTACGTTGAAGGCGGACCCTTTCGCGGACCCGACGATGTGCTGGTGGATGATTACATTGCGCGGCAAAGGCATGTGAAAGTCGGCGATACCATGGAGATCCTGAATCATAACTTCCGCATCTCCGGTGTCGTGGAAAACGGGCGCGCCGCACGGAAGTTTGTTCCCATGGCCACGCTGCAGGATTTAATGGGAGCGAAAGACAAGGCNNGAAGAATATCTCAGCATGATGACCCCGAGCAATCTACCCGGCTTCCGCCCATTCATCGGCGTAGTGATCGGCGTGAGCTTGGTGATCGGCTTCCTGGTGATTTTTCAGTCGATGTACACCGCCGTCATGGAGCGCACCCGCGAGATCGGCATCTTGAAGTCGATGGGCGCATCGAAGCTTTACATTATCAATGTCATTCTCCGGGAGACCGTCGTGCTCGCGCTGGCCGGCATCGCGCTCGGCGTCGCCGTAAGCCTGGCCGCGCGTGTTGGCATTCAACAGCGCTGGCCGCTGGTGCACATCGATCAAAGCGGCGTCTGGATGTTGCGGGCGATGGTCATTGCCATAGTAGGCGCGACCTTAGGCGCAATGTATCCCGCCTACAAAGCGGCGCAGAAAGATCCCATCGATGCGCTGGCGTATGAATAGGTCGGCATTCGGCATTCGGCGTCTGGACACACCAGACCTGGGGAACTCCTGGAATTCATTCTTCCCATTAGGTTTCGAAATTCGCCATTGGCACCGTTGATCCCGCCCTATATCATGGGCGCTTCCGGAGGACACCATGCCAGACGATACTTCTACTCCAAATCGGCCCCGGCGGCTCCTCTCCATTGACGGCGGCGGTCTCTTGGGATTGATTCCCGCCGAGGCGCTGATACAAATCGAAGAGCAACTCGACCAACTGACGGGTAAACCGGAACCGCTGTGCAACCGCTTCGACCTTATAGGAGGCACGAGCACCGGCGCGATTCTGGCCGCGGGTTTGGCGCTGGGGAAGAAGGCCAGCGAACTCCGCGATTTCTACCTTAAGTTTGGTAAGAACATCTTCGCCAAGTCGCTCCTGCCTGTGCGCTTCTGGCACAGCTATCCCAGCGGCCCCCTGGAAAAGCACTTGAAAGACGTTCTGATCGAATCGACCACGCTCGGCAGCGGCGAGTTGAAGACCCAGATTCTGATCGTCGCCAAGAACGCAACCTTGGGCAACGACTGGTTCTTCACCAACAATCCGAAGAACAAATTTTTCCCGCAAAATTCCGGCCTGCCTCTGTGGGAACTGGTGCGTTCGAGTTCCGCGGCTCCCACTTACTTTCCCCCACATGCGATGTCCATCCCGGACGCCGGCAAGAAGCAGACCTACGAATTTATCGATGGCGGCGTCAGCAGCTACAACAATCCTTCGCTCCAGGTATTTCTGGAAGCGACCATCCCGGAATACGGAAATGCCTGGCCCATGGGCACCGACCAACTCCTTTTACTTTCCTTGGGCACGGGCTTCAATCCTGTCACCATCCCCGAAGGCAAGGCCGCCCATTACGAACTAATCGATTGGGGTAGGTACGCCGTGAAGGAACTGATGAACGAGGCCAACCTGCAGCAGAATGTCATCATGCAAATGATCGGGCAACGGCCGCAGACGGCACCTTCGCCAATGTCCGAACTGGTCGCGTCCGGCACGGCCTCGGGCGTTCCGAGCGACGCCGCCCTCAGCCGGCTGAGCCAGAACATGGGCGCACAGAAGCTCGTCACCTACCAGAGAATCACCGTGGGATTAACCCGGCAACGTCTGGATCAATTGGGCCTTCCCGACATCGATCCAGTCAAGGTCGGTGAACTGGATGCCGCGGATCAGATCCAGAACATGCAGCGCGTCGGACAAGCCGTCGCCAAGGAGCAGGTTCACATGGACTTGCTGAAGAAGTTCTTTTGAACGCCGGCACGTCGCTGAGTGTGCAAGGTAGAGGGCAATGGATGAGACAGAGCAGCTATTGGCGCAAAGCGGCTCTCGACTGACCGCGCAGGCCACCAATGCACTCTTAGACACTACCCCTGTCTAACTCTCCGTTGACATTCTCCCGCCCCCTACGGTATCTTTAGAGCTTTGGGAAG
>PKVZ01000038.1:1891-53977 GCA_003131635.1 Acidobacteriaceae bacterium | reverse complement strand
TAGTGAATCTCCCATGCCAGAATCGTCGCCTCCGTCGGATTATCCGCCGGAATCGTGATCCCATTGTTCAGCGTTCCCCCCGCCGTCACACTCGCCGACGTCCCGCCGCTGCCGCCCAGGAATGTGAACCCCGCCGAACTTCCTCCGTAGACCTGCGCACACGAACTCGTACAACTACTCGTGATTGCCAAATAATATTTTCCCGGTTGCAGCGTTGCACTTGCCGCCCAATTCAAGGTCTTCCACCCCGTGCTCGCGGCAAAGGTCGTTCCCGCCGTGTTCTCAATATGCGCCACAATGTTTCCCGAACTGTTCAGCACTCCAATGTCATATGTGTTAGCCGTGTTGTCCGCAGTCGAAACGTAATAAGTCACCTGCGTCGTGGCCAGCGGGAACGTCAGCACTACGCCCCACAGCTCCACCTTATTCGCCGTGCTCGAGAAACTGATCGCCGTCCCCGTCGTGTTAGTTGTGAACCAGGGAATCGCATACGAAGCGATGCTGCTCACACTCGATCCCGGCATATCGAGAAACATCTGCACCGTGGTACTGCCTGAACTCGCCTGCAGCACTCGTCCCAGCACTTGCGTCCCAGTCGGCTGCGTCGCTCCCGCATCGTGGCATAGAGGATAAAAACTGCTGTTCGCCGTGCTGGAAGGCACAACGTAATCGCCCACCGCCGTCGCAGTCCCATCGAAGCTGCAGTAAGCCGACCCCATCCGTGCAATCGTAGCTACCCCCAACGTCCCCGCATTAGCGATCACGATTCCAATCGCCCCGCTGACCAGCGCGCTGCTGGGTTTCTCCGCGCAGCCCGCCGTCGTAAGCACCGCCAACCCGTTCACCACCGTGCCATTGGTCGTGTCATTGCACAGTTCATAGCTCTGATTGGCGAATTTCCCCAGCTCGAAACCGCTTCCACTTGCCGAATTTCCCGCCGCATAAACCGTCCCCGGTCTCAGGCCGCTGCCAGTCCCCGCCCCGTTGAACGAGCCGACGTTATAAACCTGGTCAGTCCACGGCTTGAAATTACTGCTCGCGTCGATCACCCACTTCAGCCCGCTGTTCACCCAGAACCCCAATCCTGGCGCCGCTCCCGATGTCGAATTCTCGCTGCGCACCACCGCGTAGCCGTCGGTCGTGTCATACCCCAGCGAAGTCCGCTGCCAAGTCGAGCTGTTCGTATAACTGGAGTACACATGTAAATTTTGTGCGGTAGTTCCGTTGTATTCGCCTAGATCGTTCGCATCTTCCTGAAACAGATTCGAAAAAAACGAACTGGTCCCGGTGGTTGCTATTTTTTGTGGACTGCCCGCGTTCGCCGAAATATAAAAGTTCCCGTCGTTCGATATCCCGAGCGCCGACGTTCCCGCGCCTGCCCCCGCCATCGCCGTCCCTGGAATCGGCGAACTTACCATCCACGGCCCGGCCACCAGCAGCTGTCCGTTCACCGTTACATTCCCGCTGAACGCGCCTGATGCCGCCGTAATCCCGTTACTCCCCGTGTAGGTCAGCGTCGATCCACTATCCGTCAATGCGCTGTCCCCGCTCACCGCCGCCCCATTTGCCGCATACATCGCCACCTGCGCGGCCGTGCCACTGTTTACCGTTCCAGATCCACCTCCCCCGCAACCAGTGCAGGTCCCCGTCACCGTCAGATTCCCATGGATGTTCACCGGTACGTTGAAGGTCTTACCCGAAGCCGTCAGCCGCTCCAGATAACTGGCGTTATCGCCTGAGTTTCCGATGTAATTGGAAATGGCTACAGGGGAACCAAACGCCAGCTGCTCTGCTCCCGGAACCGCGGCCACATCCAATCCGATGTAAGTATCCCCAGGATCGTTTGGCGGACGAAATCCGATCGTCGCCAGCGTCTTCGCAAAATTCGAATCTACTAAAGTAATAATGTGATGCGGCTGTATATTCCCAATCCCCGTCGTGGGATACTCAAAGTTGATTCTCCCCTTTACTCCGCTTCCCGTGCCGCTGTTATAAGTCCCGTCCTGAAACAGCAACCCCCCGATCGGCGGGTAATTTCCATTCACTTTGCCTTCTAGGCACTGCTCCCAAGCTCCGCCAAACCACGAGCCCACCCCCGCCGTATCTCCGCAGTTTCGAACCTGCAGCGTGGGTAGTGCATTCCAATCCACCGAGACTACGTCCCCCGGTTCCATGTCGAAGGAGGCAGGCGGGATAGAATAGCTGCCCGACCCATCTCCCGAAAACACCACACTCCCCGGCCAGAAAGGCAATATCGGTTCCCAACTAAGGGCCTGGATCGCGTAACTTGCCGTGTTCGAACCCCCCGCGTCCGTGTAAGTGCAAACCAGACCCGCGCACTGCGCCTGACTCGTCGCTACACTTCCACAGGCGGTCACACTTCCTCCCGTACACGATCCCTTGACCGGAAAGCTGGGGGCATTCGCGCTAAGACTGGTCGACGTTTGCATCCGAATGATGTCGTAAACTACCGTATCCTGGGGACTCTGCGGAGGGATGTGCGGCCATTGCACCGGCACATTGCCCGCTCCACCGTTGGTGTAAGTTACCCCGGCAAAAAGTGGCGCGCTATAAATTCCCGCAGTCGTGTCGTGGGCAACAACAAAATAGTTCAGTTGCGTCGATCCCGCTGTTCCGCTGAAAGCAAACGAAACTCCGTGCCCCGCCGGCTGTTCTCCGCCGCGTACCGTCAGAGGCTGTACATTGCCCTGATAAATGATCCCGGTCGCACCAAAAGAACTGCCCAGATACGGATTGGTACATGGCCCAGAGCCTTCCTCCATATAGATATTGTCCAGCTCCGTGCCCCCGTAGTTGCCCAGGATCGTCATCGTATCCACACCCCACATCCCGAAGCCTTGCATCACTGAGTCCGTCACCCGCGTCACATTGTTGGCGTAGTTTGTCACTCCATTGCCCCCGCATTGCGGGCTGATGTTCGCTTTGTCGATCCAGATCACCGGTGCGCCCCAGTTCGCCGCGTAAACGTACGAACCACAGTGGTTGGCTGTGCACGTAATGCCCTGCGTCCCGTCCGCATCCAGGCCGCGAATCGTTGCCGCCTCGTCGTCATCTTCCACAATGAACTGGTTAAACATGCCGCCCCCGGCGATATAGGAAGACTTGATGTCTTCGATCGTTCCCGGCATCACGTTGTCTTCAATCGCCGCGTTCTCAATCGCAATGGTTCCCGGGCTCGCCACCGCGGCTATGTTGCCCCCAGTCTGTGCGTAGGTGATCGTCGTTCCCGAAACCGTCACCGGTCCGTGGTTGCCCCAGTACGCCACGTTGTCTGTGAAATTAATGTTCACCCGGTCCCCCGTCTGAATCGTGCTGCAGGCCGATACCGTAGTGATCGTCACCACATTCGATTGCCGCTGCGTGTTCGCGATCAGACAGCCGTCGGCATGCACGGTCGAAGTAAAGTTTACGCCCCTCAGAGTGAGTGCCCCGTAGTGATTAGAATTCACCTGGTCGCCCAGAAATATGCACCGGTCCCGTGTCGAGCACGAAAGTAGAGTGCCGTGCCCTTCAATCAGCGAGCGGCTGCAGTGCGCAAATATTGTTCCATACACCGCCAGCGCTCCCGAGTTTGCACCCGTCGCCGGCAAGACAATGTGCGCATTAGGATCGGCCGCGTTTCCCGAGGTAGGCAGGCCGCATGCATCGTTGATCGCTTCTTGGATCCCGCCCGACGCGCTGCTGATCTTGTATCCCGCCGAATGAGAATATGTCGGAGTAAAGACAATCGTTCCCGATGCCAGTCCCTCCACGCATGTCCCCCCGGTCACCATCGCCGGCTCCGGCGTCCCTTGCACACTCAGGTAGATGTAGTACATCGAGTACCCGGACGTATCCACCCCCGTGGGACACGGCGTCAGCGTCACCGTTGCTTGCGTCCCTGCCGTCAAACTCCCGCTCGGACTCA
The DNA here is from genome assembly GCA_003131635.1 of Acidobacteriaceae bacterium. Classification (GTDB taxonomy): domain Bacteria; phylum Acidobacteriota; class Terriglobia; order Terriglobales; family Acidobacteriaceae; genus Sulfotelmatobacter. The sequence continues at coordinate 50,049 of PKVZ01000038.1, read as the reverse complement.
CACTCCAGTTATCGCTTGCCGTCACATAGCGCACGCCACTCAGGTTATTCACTGTCAGCTGCGAACCCACCGGCTGGACAATACTCTGGCTTCCCGTCGGACTTATCGTCACGCCACCCGGTCCGCCGCTCGGCGTAGCCGGAGCATATTGCCCAGAGGTCGATGAGTAGGCCAGCACCTGCCCGTTCGCTGGAGCACCCACCGCGACCGGCACGCTCTGAATCGCTGTCGCATTCGCACTCGATCCGCAAGGTCCCCACACCCCGCTTCCCAGCAGGCAATTCAATCCCGAAGCCGTTCCGCTGCCCAACTCATCTGTCGGCACCAACCCACTCACCAGGTCCGCCTTCGCCGCCACGCTTGAATCCACATACTGTTTGGCGGCAGCCTGCAGTGGGGCGGTTGGATTGCCACTCAAAGTCAACGGCCCCGTCATCGCTCCGCCCGCCGTCGCAAGATAATTTCCCGCTCCTACCGCAGCCACCGAATTATCCACATACGACTTGTTCGCCACGTCTCCCGTATTTACCGGCGTCGGCACATTTGGCGGCTCCGAAAAACTCTTCGTCCCTGTCACCGTCTCCGTCCCTGCCAAGTGCACCACCGCGTTATCGTTCGCCTTCGCTGCCAGCGCCGTGTTCACGTACTGCATGGAGACTGGCTGCGCCGCCGTTCCCGTTCCCGGCGTCGTCCGCACCTGGGCCAGAGTTGCCGGAGAACTTGTCGGCACCACCCAATACTCCGTTCGCACCTCTCCTGGCTCCAACTGGTAAACCACGGTGTAGTACACACTCGCAGGCGTCGCTCCCGCGTTCGGCTCCAGCGCAGCATTCAAAGCCCCGCCCGTTCCCAGCGTCACATTCAATACTCCCGGAGCCACCCCAGCCCCGCTCGCCGTCACAAATGCCGGCCACGTAATCACCAGCACACCTTGTGCCGCCGATCCATCCGCCATGTAAACCGTGTCGATCACGCTCGTTAGCCCCCCACCGCTCTGGGGGGAGGGCGAAGCCGCGCGCGCTGCGGGTCCCTTCGCGCGTGGCTCCGCCTCTGGGGAAATAGCTGGCTTCTCCGCTTTCCCCGCGGAACCTTCTGCACACGCCGCAGGCCGGACGCCCCATGCCGCCACCACCACCGCCACTACCAAATAAAAAAGCCGCCCCGCTGGACGGCGTGCCTGAAACATACTTCCTCCTCACACTCAATCTTGTAACCCTGAGCGAAGCTTGTACTTTGCGAACGCGAAGCACAACCGCAGTCGAAGGCCTGTCTTGAGCCCCGCCGAAGCGATCTTTTTCAACTCCGTCCCCGCAAGAATTCTTCCACGCTCCTCACATAAACCTCGGCAAAGTCCGCCACAGGCCGTCGCCCCTCAATTAGTTCCATCGCATCTTCTATCGTCCATCCCATCACGGCCAGCAGTGCCAGCGTCATCATCGGCGCACGGTGTACTCCCGCCGCGCAATGCACGAACAACTTGGTTTCGTCCTGTTCCAACGCTGCCAGCGCAAACTCTACGCCCCGCGCGAACACCTCCGCCGGCTTCGGCTCAAAATCGTCATCCACCGGATTCCAACAAACCGCGATTCCATGCGGTCCCCCCAATAGCGTGTCATCGAACTCGATCTGCATGTCGATGATGTGCGTGATTCCCGCGCGCGCCACTGCCGCCATGTTCTCCCTCGTCCAGATTCCGCCGCCCACTCCAATCCGGTCCGTCACCCACGTGATGTCGATCCCCATCTTAAGCCGTGTAACCCGGACCTTTCTCCCCTCGGTATTCTCACCTGAAGTTCCGATCTCCGGACCTAGCGCCGCAGAAATCGCTGCAAGCCGCTTCTTCCCACTCGATCCCACACGTGGCGAAATCGAGATCCCAGGCGCTCGACTCATCGCTCCGGTATCGTGACTCCGGTTCATTCTACGGCATCCTCGCTGTCTTCGTGCCGCCGCGCCAGTCCCTGACTTTCATTTGATTCGCTCGGTTTTCTGATCACGCTGACCTTATTTTCCCAATTGTCGTCTTCCCAATTCTCTTCCCGCGCCCCCGCTCCCCGCGTTGCTGGCCCCGCTGCTCTCGTCGCTGCCGGTGGCAGATCTTCTTCACAAATCACCGGCTCCGTCGGCAACCCCATCCGCTTTAGCAATGTATAAGCCAGCGAATTCTCGGAGTTTGACAGAGTCTCTGCCGTCGGTGGATACAGCCCCACCGCTTCAAACAAATACTTCGCCGGGGCCACTTGCCCCTTCTTGGCTGCTTCCACAAACGCAGCGGCAATCGCATTCGCCGACATTCGCACCAGGGTCGCGATGTTTTTCCGCACTTCCGCAAAATCCGCGGGTTCCCTTGTCGGCGGCGTTTCCGTCTTCTCTGCCTGACTCACCTCAGTCCCTTTAGCGTTTCTGCGCGTGCTGCTCTTCTCCCGGCCTTGTCCTTTGATTTTCTTGTGACCAACACTCACCCCACTTCTCCTCGGCCCTCAGCCGCTTTGGAATCTGAGCAAGCGGGCCTCGCTCTTTAACTCGCAGGGCCCACCACGTCATCCGTGAACCCGCTAAGCAATACATCGAAATCTCCGGCAAGCTGTCAGATTAGGTTTGGATTTGTTCGGATGTTAGTGCCCCAAAAGGAGCGAACCTGCCGCATCTATCAAGCCCGGCAGCCCATCGGACTCCAAAAATACGAAAGGCGCGCTTCTCAGCGCGCCTTCATTAGAGTATTTCTTTTTTCTTAACTCTATAAAACCATTATATCACATAGCATAGGGTGTTTGGGACATTTTTTGAAATTTATTTTCTGTTTGTTTTCAAATACTTCCGCAAAAATCACCCCCTTCCCCCTCTTGACAACATTTTGGGAGAACATTTTTCGCTCCCTCAAGTTTTCACTACTCATGGCGCTTCTCCGTCGTGTCGGGCAATCGTTCTAGTAAATCCGCTTTCAGCAAACTCTCGCTCAGTTCGTCGATCAGCTCCGGCAGCCTGCGTTCGAGAGTTTTCCGGGTACACTGCAGAATTCGCGCCGCCGCCTCGTGGTCATACTCTTGCAGCACTACTCGTGCGATTAACTGCCGGTCGAAACTCTGCAACCTCCCCAAACAGCGCTCTATATCATGCAGAAAAATAACCTTTGCCTCAAACGTCGCGGCGGTAAAGGCGCTAATCTTCGCCCGGAACAGCTCCCGGCCCAATAGCGAAGGCACTCGTCCCGCTTCCAGCGACCATTGCATATAACGTCGCAGCAAAGCAGTCGTTTTCTTTCTGTATAGCCATATATCGGGGTCGCCTTGCCAATCATGCTCCATCGCAATCCTCAACTTAGCCCCGTTAGCCATTTCTGTCGGAAAGTTGTGTGCCGGCAGGTTCTGCCCACGCCAGTTCGTGGAACACGAACCTTTGCCCTCCTCCGCCTGCGGTTGGACCGGAATACCTTCCAACCCTTTCGCCCGGTCGCCGTCCCCCTCCGCCGCAATGCATCCCACAAGGTGAGTCATGCCGCACCTCCTACCGTGTCCCGGCCTATTCCCTCCGCACCCTCGTACCCGTCAACCTCCTCCCGCCTCGGGCCCCTCGGCACCCTCACGTCCCGTATTTCATAGGACGCCGGTGGCAGTTCGGCCATCGCCCGCCCACAAGCCACACAATAAATTTGCCCACCGCCCACCGGACGCAGCCACAAACCGCCGCACCGTTCGCAATATTTCAACTCCAAGCCCAACTTGCCCGTCGAAATGGCCTTCGCCTTCATCACTCCTCCTGAACCCGGCTCCCGCAATTGCGAACCTGGGCGGTTGTGACGCTTTTGCTGGACTACCGACGCCCGCTGCCGAAGCAAAAAGCCCTGCGCTCGATCCCCGCTCCCAGAGCGGACATCGAACGCAGGGCTCGTTTTTTTTACGACGACCTGCTTGCGCTATTTAATTGTTCAGAACAGTCGCAATGCCACCGCTTGCCTTCCGGCCTTATACTTCAGCCGAAGTGCCGCCCGCCAGCATCGATCCAGCTTCTCGCTGCCGAAAAAATCCCTCCTCGTAGCCCGACTTTAACACCCGGCCGTTTTGCACTACCACGCTGATTCGTCCACTGAAATTCAAAGTCTTCAGCAGGTGCTCCATCGCCGCGGACAGCACCTCGGCCGCCCTCACCTTTCGGCGAAATTCTACGAAGGTCTTTCCTTCGTTCGAGTTATCCATGCTGCCCATACCTGATCGCTCTCCCCAAAACAAAAGTGAGTTATAAGCTGAAACAACCGTATAGCTCTTGATTTTTGCAGTCAAGGTCGTTATACCCAAAGGGCTGTGGAAATCTTTTTTGATTAGCGCATTGCTATATCCCGTGCTATACTCCCGCCTATGAAATTCCGAGTTCTGCAGGACAACCTCCGAAATACTCTTTGGGAGCGCATTGAGGAAGGCGATCTCACCGGCCTCCGTCTGGCACAACAGACGGGCTTCAAGCAGGCCCACATCTCCAACTTCCTCAATCGCAAGCGGGGACTCAGCCTTGAGGGCATGGATCGCGTCCTGGCCGTTCAACATCTCTCGGTGCTTGATCTGCTCGATCCCTCTGAGGTCAATAAGCGCGCGTCCATCTTGCCTCCCAGTAATGATGAGTTCCAGAATGTCCTTCTGACCGATGGAACTATCGCCGCCACCCAACCCTTAATCACCAGCATGGACGTCAAGGAGATTCTGAAGTTCAAGAAAACATTTCTCAAAAAGCTCAAGCCGGAAACTGAAGGTGATCGGGAGCATTGGGAACGCTTCGTTGTCATTAAAGTCGACGGCCGCGAAGGCATGAGCATGTACCCGCGTCTCCTGCCCGGTGCCACACTCCTCATCGACCGCCACTACAACTCCCTCAAGCCCTACCGAAAGGGCGAGTTCAACATGTACGCCGTCCTTAAAGACGGAACCTGCACTGTTAAATACGTGGAAACCGCCGGAAACCAGTTGATTCTGCGCCCCCACAACCAGGCCTATCCCATCGACATCATGACCATGGACGAGGGCAAATCCGCATCCGATTATCTCGTAGGCAGGGTCTGCTACGTAGGCATCGAAACCTAAAAGAAAATGATTCTCAGTTCTCGCTAGATCCATCAACCCAATCACTGAGAACCGAGAATGCCCTACTCCGAATTCAAACTGTCAAACATCTTCCATAATTTGTCCGGGGTCGCACGGTAAATCACGTACCCGCCACCCGCATCCGTAGTCTCGTGAAATAGCAATTCCGCGCGCCCATCCCCATCCGCATCCACCGCGTCAATCAGTTCCAGCCGCGGCGTCACGTCCAGATGAAATTTGTCGGTCACGCCCGAATACAATTTGCGCAAGTTGCCATAGATGTCGGTTCGCGCCACTAGCGTGACGCTATACGGCTCGGTCGCCGCAGCGGGTGCCCCGGGAGCCGCGGGAATGTGCGCTTCCGCGCTCAAAATCATCACCGGCTGATCGGTGAGCCACACATCAAACCCATGAAATTGAATATTCTCAAACACTGGCTGCGCCTGCTTTGCCAGCGCCTTGTGGCTCCCGGCCGCCGCCTTGGGAGCGACCGGCCGCGCCGAAATCTGATTCTTGGCCAGCGCCGCTACATAAGCCCTGACCTCATCCCCCGCCGCAGCCAACATTTGATTCCGCCGCTCTTCTTCTTCGCCACTTTTCCAAAAAAACTTATAGGATTGCGGATCCGGTCCCGCTTCATCGGATATTGCAGCCACCATCCGCAACGGCCCCGCGCTTGCACGGCTGGATGCTCCCCCAGTGTCTGCCTTTCCGTCTTTTTTCGCAGCCGATACTTCATCCGCTTCGTCGGGCGGCGCGGCCGCCGTCGGCTTACCCCGCCGCAACTGTGGCCGATAGTAATCTCCCGAGCTCTGATCTAAAGACGTTTGACCTGATGACTGTCCTGCCGACCGGTTCGTCCCCTTATCCGCACCCGTGGGCCCCGCAGGCGTCGCTTCTTTGCCACTCGAATCCGCAGCCTTGTCCGCAGCCGGCGCATTCGCGCCCTTTGCCGCGTCTTGTCCCGACTTTGATCCAGTCGACGAACCACTTGCCGGCTGCGAAGATCCCGAAGCCGTGCCGCTCGTCTTATCTGACGATCCTGAGCTTGCTGAACCCGAGTTGCTGCCCCCGGCAGAACCCGCGTCCGAACCCGCCGCTGGCTTGGACGCATTTTTCCTGGTCAGCCGCGGCGGTTCATCCCCGCTGTTGCCCAGTCCCACCGGCACGTCTTCCGCTTTGCGGGTAGTCTTCGGAGCCTCTGCTCCCTTTGGCAAGTAAGTTCCCGTGCCCACCCATGGATTTGCACTCGCTGCACTCTTGGTGTGTAACGCGCCGTTAATCGTGAACAAGCCTTCCGAATCTCCCGACTCCTCAGCCTCATACACCGTTCCCGATTCCAGCGCCATTGGCACCGGATCCGCCTTGTACGCACTGGCATCATAAAACTTGCCGTCGATCAGAATTGCGACCGGAACCAGCGTCCCTTTTCCGCTGCTGTTCAGCTCCAATATCCCCACTGCTCGCGGCTCTTTACCCTTTTTCGGTTTCTTCTTTTCGGGAGGCTTTTCCGGCGGAGTTTCCTCCGGACGTTTCAGCTGCGGTCTCTCCTGCGCCGCGCCGGGCGAAACCATCGCGACCGGGAACACCACAAGAAAAATGACGAACCACCCCAATCTGCGGTATAAGGATTTTCTGGAGATAACTCGTTCCCCCCTCGGCTCTCCGAGCCCCGGGATCGCGGACGCGCTCTTCAACCTTGATTGACTCGAACCCGATTTATCTGGAAATGAGGCGCTCATGAATATCAACATCAATGATAAGGCTCCCGACTTCACTTTGCACGACGAGAACGGAAACGATGTCTCGCTCAAAACTTTGCGCGGCCAGGTAGTCGTCCTTTATTTCTATCCTCGCGCAGACACGCCCGGATGCACGGTCGAAGCCTGTGCCTTCCGCGACACCTACAAGCAGATTCAGAAGACCGGCGCTGTCCTCCTCGGGATTTCTCCCGACACCTCCAAAGCGCAGAAGAAATTCCAGGAAAAGTTCAAACTGCCGTTTCCCCTGCTCGCAGATGCCGACAAGAAAGTTGCCGAAGCCTACGGTGTCGTGCAGGAAAAAAACATGTACGGCAGGAAAGTGATGGGTATTGCCCGAACCACGTTCGTCATCGGACCCGACGGCAAAATCCAGCACATCTTCCCCAAAGTAAAGCCCGAAGGCCATGCGGTTGAGGTTCTGGCTTATCTGAAAGAATCAGCCAAGGGCGCGGCGTAGAATGGTTGCGCAAATAAACATCTCGCATCGATCGCAGAGCCCGATTCTGGAAGTCTTGCGGAAGGAGAAAAATATGGGATGCTTTTCCCGGCACGACCTTCCACCAGAAGCCTGTAATGTAACCGCCGCCAGGAATATCGACCCGATTTAGCTCGAAGGACTCGGCCTGGAACGAACACATCGTTCCGCCTTTAAAATGTCGCTGGCATGAACAAGCAGGCAAGCGAAAGCTCACTATTCGCAATCCGTCCGCTCCAGCGCGCTTTCTTCGCCCGTAGTCCGCGTCGCGTCGCCCGCGAACTGCTCGGCAAGGTGCTGGTGCGGGACTGCGGAAAGATCCGCCTGGCGGCCCGCATCGTCGAAGTCGAGGCCTACCTCGGAGAGAACGATCCCGCCGCCCACGCCGCCGCCGGCAACACACCGCGCAATTCAGTCCTCTTCGGCCTCCCCGGCTATGCCTACGTTTATTTCATCTACGGTAATCACTACTGCCTCAACGTCTCGTGCGAGCGCGAAGGCAAAGCCGGGTCGGTTCTCTTCCGCGCTCTCGAACCTCTCCTTGGCATGGAACAAATGGCGCGCTCCCGAGGAATCCCCGTCCCCGACCCTCGCCATCTTTATCGACTAACCAGCGGCCCAGGCCGCCTCGCCCAAGCCTTCGGCATCACCCGCACTCGCGACAACGGACGCGATCTAACCTCGCCCGCATCCGGTTTGTGGATTGGCGCAGACTCCTTCCGCGCCACGAATATCCAAAGCACCCCACGCATCGGCATCACCAAAGCCACCACCCAGCCTCTCCGATTTATCCTTGCCGGAAATCCCTGCCTTTCGCGCACAAAGGTACCCCATGCCCAACGTGCGCGCACGATTTGACAAGTGAGTGTAGACTGTCGCTCGGGTCAAAATGTGCCAAAGGCCGCACGGATAAAGGCATTTGACCGATTTGCTGGTGAGCCTCGTCGGGGCGCGGAAAGATCTGCGAAACTCGATCTGCGGCTCGAATTTGCAAGCTCGATGTGAGCTCAGCCTTGAAGAACGAGGCTTTCAGCTCCGCGGTAAAGAGATTTTGCGGCATCCTCCCCGGCGAATGAGTCATCTGATGCAGCTAGGAGTTCGTTTGCGCCGTTCCTCCGCACTTCGCGTTTCCATCGCAGCCTTAGCAATCCTGGCCGCTGTTGTCCCCCCTCTGGCTCGAGCCGTCGATACTGCAGTAGTCCGCTCCGATGCCACCGCTTCTCCGTCCAACATTGTCATCGGTTTCGTGGGTGGTTTTGTAGGTCATGACAATTCCCATCATGGCGCGGTTCAGTTCGCGCAACGCATCCAGCAAGCCGTTCCCAAGGACACTTACATCCGCGTTTTCGAGAACCGCCGCCGAAAACAGGCCTACTCTGAAGTGCTTCGTCTCCTCGACACCAATCACGACGGCGTGCTTTCCCCCGATGAAAAATCTCGCGCTCACATCGTCCTCTTCGGCCACAGTTGGGGAGCATCCGCAGCTGTGCTTCTGGCGCGTGATCTCCGGCGCCGGCATATACCTGTTTTATTGACAGTGCAGGTCGATAGCGTGGCCAAGATATGGCAGAACGATTCGGTCATTCCTGACAACGTCACCGAAGCCGTGAACTTTTATCAGACCCAGGGCATCATCCATGGCAGGCGCCGGATCACCGCCGCCGACCCCGCCAGAACCGAAATCCTCGGCAACTACCGCATGGATTACAAGAAATCTCCCATCGAGTGCCCGGAAGCCTCCTGGTGGGACCGCGTCTTCACCCCCGGCCACATCCAGAGCGAGTGCGATCTCCATCTCTGGACGCAAATCGAAACCCTGGTGCGGCAGCGCCTCTCACCTCCCGCTGCCTCTGCCGCCATTTCTCCAACCGACCAAGCGCGGCCAAGCCCATAAAAACTACAGCAAAATATTATCGATCAACCGCGTCGTGCCTACGAATGCCGCTACCGCCGCAACCGTTCCACTCTTAACTTTCTCCACCGGCTCAAGGCTGTCTGCATCTACAATTTCGAAATAGTCGAGACGAACCGATTCTTCTCCCGCAATTTCTTTCCGTCCCGCCGCCATCAGCTTTTCGGCAGTGCGTTCCCCACTCTCCCACAGCATCCTCACCCGCATCAGCGATCGATGCAGTACCAGCGCCTGGTTTCGCTGCTGCCCATCGAGATAAGCGTTGCGGGAACTCATGGCCAATCCATCCGCCTCCCGCACAATCGGACACGCGACAATCTCCACCGCAAAGTTCAGGTCCCGCACCATGCGCCGAATGACCGCCACCTGCGCCGCATCCTTCTGTCCAAAAAAAGCCGCATCAGGCTCGACCACGTGAAACAGTTTTGCCACGACCGTCGTCACCCCGCGAAAATGCCCCGGCCGCGAACGCCCGTCTAGCTTGTCACTCAGCCCCTCCACCGTAACCCAAGTCACTGCGCCCGCCGGATACATTTCCTCCACCGATGGCGCAAAAAGCAAATCCACCCCTGCTCTCTCCAGCAACTCCCGGTCAAGATCGAACCTCCGGGGATATTTCGCCAAGTCCTCACCTGCCCCAAACTGCGCAGGATTTACAAAAATCGATGCCGCCGCCACATCGCACTCGGCCTTCGCCGCCCGCACCAGCGACAGGTGCCCCTCATGCAACGCCCCCATCGTAGGCACGAACCCCAAACGCTTGCCGCCACGCCGCACCGCTCGGCACGCAGCCCGCATGTTTTCGATCGTGTTGCAGATTTTCATTACGCTGGAATTTTTTACTCGGAGGAAGGAATCCAATTGATGGCAACGTGTGCGCTCTGCAATTCACCCGCAACAATCCCTCGGTTGCGTCGCAGCGCGATCTTATCTTGCTCCGAGCTTGTCGCCTTCGCATCCACCAGAATCGCGACCGCGCGCCCGTACGGCCACGCCGACACCGGCAACTGCGCTAGAGCTTTCAAAACCGCTTCCGGCTTCACAATCTGTTCTTCATTCGCCGCAACGTCACTCAGCAGCCCGACTGCCTGCGGACGAACCACAAGATACGGATTGCTCCAATGCTTGCTCGCCTGCAAAACTGGAAATTTCGCCGGATCCGCCGGAGCCACTGTCTGCAGCTGGGAGACGGGGTCCGGCACGGCTTTCGCCTCTTGCCGCGAACACCCCGTCAGCAAAAGACACACCCCCGAAGCCCCAACCCACATCTTTCGCCACCGAACCCGAACAAGTGCCGAAAAACTCACCGCACCACCACCGGAGCATCCGTCTTCACCGCCCAAATCAAGGCAACCACCCATCCAATCACCGTCCAGCCGAGAAGCAGGTTCAACAGCAGGATCGCCGTAATGTCCCGCTTGCTCCGGGCCAGAGCAACGATCGACGGCAGAAAATACATCACAAACCCAAAGCCCAAGAATGGCAGAAAAAACGCGGGCGACAGATGCATCATAACTACCTCCTCAACAACATAGCCTAGCACTGCAGCCCCTTGCCCTGAAAGCCCAGATGTCGCCCTATCCGTGTAGATCCGCGTAAATCCGTGGCCCAAGTTCCCTACCGCTGCATCGCTCTCTTCCGCGCCAGCACCATATCCAACCCCGCCTTCGTCTCCTTCGGCAGATGATAAGACTCCTCATCCGACGGATATTGCAGCGACTTTACGTCCGCTCGAAACCCTTGCACCGCTTGGCTGATCACCCCAGCCGCATCGCCATACCGCCGCACAAACTTCGCCGCAGGCGCAAACGTCAAGTTGACTAGATCGTGGATCACCAGCACCTGCCCATCGCACTCCGGACCAGCCCCAATCCCAATCGTCGGCGTGCCCACCTCCGCTGTAATCATCGCCGCCACTTCCCGCGGAATGCCTTCCAGCACAATGCAAGCTACGCCCGCACGATCCAGCGCCACGGCATCGCGCATCAGGTGCTCTATGCCGCTCAGATTTTTTCCTTGCACCTTGTATCCGCCCATCACATTGACGGACTGCGGCGTAAGCCCAATATGTCCCGCCACCGGAATTTCCGCGTCAATGATGCGTCGAATCAAATCGGCGCGTTTTTCCCCACCTTCGATCTTCACTACCTCGGCTCCGCCTTCCTTTACAAAGCGCGTGGCATTGCGCAGCGCGTCTTCGGAGTCGATCTGATAAGATCCGTAAGGCATATCCGCCAGCAGCAGCGCATTCTTTACGGCGCGCCGCACCGCCTTCACGTGATGCAGCATCTCATCCACCGTAACCGATAGCGTGTTTTCGTACCCCAGCATCGTTTGCGCCAGCGAATCGCCCACCAGAATCATTTCGATCCCAGCCTCGTCCACCAGTCGCGCCGTGGCATAGTCGTACGCGGTCAAGCAGGTAATAGGTTCGTGTCGGAGTTTTTGTTCCCGCAGGGAAGCGGTTGTGACCTTCCGGCGGAGTTCGTCGTGGAGACGTCCGCCAATCGGGGTAACACTCATGTTGTCCTCCAGTGCCCCTCCGGCTCGGCCGGATAGAGCCTGCTCAGCATCTTCGAGGATGCTAAGGGTTATTGTAGCGGTTAAAGGGCTGTTCGTCGATGGCTGTTTGTCGCCGACCATCTTCTCTGAAGCCACAGAAAACAGGCGACTTTCCCAGGCGGAGCCGGCGCTAGTTATTCCGCCAAAATCGAGCATCACGCTACTTCAAAAGGTCGAACATGTGCTTGCGTGGCCCAAATGACAAACCAGACGTTGCCTGCAACCGCCACCAGACAAGGCACTAATCCCGAAGCTAACAGTATGCGGCGGAGACTGGTCGAAGGCGAATTACGCAGCAGGAGAAAACCATTGATCAGAGCAGCTATCGCGATTGCGACCGCAAAGGGGCGATTTTCGCAGTAAGTATGCACCGACAGAACAATCACAACATAAGACATCCCGGTTATGAGAAGGGCGGCGACAAAGAATGCGCCCGTTCGATCCCTGTTGTCGCTCTCGAGATTTCGCTCACTCGCCACCTCGCCAACCCTCCGACTACGCTCCCACCGCTTCCTGCCCTCCCAACGGCAAAAAGTATTGCGTCCCCTTGATCGGCTCCGTCACCTTGCGCAGCAACTCCTGCAGATCTTCATTGCGGTCCACAAAATCAATATCCGAAGTATTCACAATCAGCAAATCCGACGACGTGTAGTGAAAAAAGAAGTGCTCATAAGCCTTCACCACTTCTTCTAGATACTCGTCGCTCACCGCCCGCTCGCCCGGCGCATTCTTCTTCTTGAGCCGCTTCTTCAGCACCTCAGGCGTCGCCTGCAGATAAATCACCAGGTCCGGCGTCGGCAGCTTATCCCGAAAGTGGTTGTAATAACGGTTGTAAGTATCAAGTTCCTGATCGGTCAGATTCAAACAGGCAAACAGCTTATCTTTTTCGATGATGTAATCCGCAACCACAGTCTTCTGCGACCCTCCACCCAGGTCGAGCGCCTGCAACTGCTCAAAGCGCCGCACCAGAAAAGCAAACTGCGCCTGAAACGCCGCCCCCCGCTCCCCTTCGTAAAATGCACTAAGAAAAGGATTCGACTCCGGCTCCATCACCCGCTGCGCATTCAGCCGCTCAGCCAGAATGCAGGCCAGCGTGCTCTTGCCCACTCGGATCGGGCCTTCCACTGCAATGTAACGGGGCAGTTCGAAAAGATTCGCCATGGCCTCGCAATATTTCGGAACTGGCAGGATATCTCGGATAGCGCCCAGTGGCAATTGCGGGAAGAGTTAACAGGGAAAACCGTGTGATCGAGCCACTCTGCGATTTTGCGATTTAAGACTCAGGTGGCGACAGCCGCCTCGGCCGTTCCGGCCTCAGCGAAGCTCGGCTCCCCACCGCGCACTCGCAATCTAGAAGCCTGACATGCTGAGAAGTTTCAATAGCCAAATCGCCCAATCACTTAATGGACAATGGTTTGGCAAACGGTTGGTTTGGCAAAACTGTCGGCCACTCCCATCGGACGTTCCGTGAAACCTCATCCCTTTACCGCCGCAAACGCCTGCTTCGCCGCCACAATCGTCTGCTGCACATCCTGCTCCGTATGCGCTGCTCCCAGGAAAGCCGCCTCGTACTGCGACGGCGGCAGATACACTCCAGTATCCAGCATCGCCCGGAAAAATCGTCCGAACGCTCCCGTATCCGACTTCGACGCAGATTCCCAATCCATCACCGGCCCCGCCGTAAAAAACCACGTAAACATCGATCCCACGCGGTTGTAGCATAGCGCCACCCCCGCATCTTTCGCCGCCGCGGCCACGCCCTCCACCAACTCTCTACTCAACTTATCGATCCGCGAGTAAATCTCCTGCTTATGCTCGCGCAGATGTTTCAACATCGCGCATCCCGCCGCCATCGCCAGCGGATTTCCCGACAGCGTCCCCGCCTGGTACATCGGCCCCAGCGGCGCCACCAGATTCATAATCTCGCTCGGGCCCCCATAAGCACCCACCGGCAACCCTCCTCCGATGATTTTGCCCATCGTCGTCAGGTCAGGACGAATGTTGTAAAGCTCCTGCGCTCCGCCGAAAGCCACCCGAAATCCCGTCATCACCTCATCAAAAATCAGTACCGACTTTTCCCGTTCCGTAATCAGCCGCAGCGCCACCAGATAATCGTCCGCCGCCGGAACGCATCCCATGTTCCCCACCACCGGCTCCACAATCACGCACGCAATCTGATGCTTAAATTTTTGGAACGCGTACTCCACCGCCTGGACGTCATTGAACGGCAACGCCAGCGTGAATTGTGTGAACTCCTCCGGAACCCCCGCCGATCCTGGGATTCCCAGCGTCGCCACTCCCGAACCCGCCTTTACCAGCAACGAATCAGAATGCCCGTGGTAGCACCCTTCGAACTTCACAATGTACTTGCGCTTGGTGAAAGCCCGCGCCAACCGAATGGCAGACATCGTGGCTTCAGTCCCCGAACTCACGAACCGAATTTTCTGCACGTGCGGAAACGCCGAAATCACCAACTCCGCCAGATCTGCCTCGGCCGGGGTCGAAGCCCCAAAACTCGTTCCATTGCAGGCTGCACCGACAATCGCATCCAGCACATCCGGCGCCGCATGCCCCAGAATCAGCGGTCCCCACGATCCCACATAGTCGATGAACTCGTTTTCATCCGCGTCCCAAATCCGCGATCCCTTGCCCCGCACGATAAATGGCGGATCCCCGCCCACCGATCCAAAAGCCCGTACCGGTGAGTTCACTCCCCCAGGAATCATGCTTTCAGCACGCTGCTGCAGACGGCGCGACTGTTCGACCTTCCGAGACACTGTGGACGGCATCGAGGCTCCCACCCAAAAATGGATTTCCCACACTTGTGGGGACAGCCGCCCTCGCCTGCCCTGAGCGAAGTCGAAGGGGCTGTCCGTCGAGCGAAGCTCGACTCTTTGCGACCGACTACTATATCAGCCTCACTCCCAACGAATTAACCAGATATTCATCGCGCCGCCATAATTTTGCAACATCGCCCCGGTAACCTCAGTTCATCAAGTTGCCCTTCTAACCGGGAGGGCTTCAAGGACGGCTTCGGGGGCTCCGGGCCGTCCTTTTTTCCTTTTCCGCTCTAACACATCGCTGAACGATTGAGCCAAGTGCGAAAGACGCATTCGTCCTTGTCCGTGAGCGCCCGCTCCACCACCGCAAACTGACCGCGTATCCGTTTAGTGCGGAACAATAGCTTCTGCTTCCATTTTTTAAATTACGGGAATCTTATCCCTATTTTCTTCTTTTTTCCTTTACGTTTTCGTTTTGCACGTACCCTAGGGGGGTATGATATAAACTACGTGGCCAGAAATCTGGCGCTCCATCAAACCCCAATGACTGAACCCTACCGAAAGGAGGACACAACTGATGGCTTGCATGTCTCTGCTCACACCAAGCGTGGCGATGACGACGACCCAGTTCACCCGCGAAATCCCTTACCGGGTTCCCGCTCTGGGGCGGGAACAAAATGCGGACACGCAACCTCTACGCATGAACTGGATCGTGGTCACCGACAGAAACGGCAGACGGAGCCTGCGCATGCGATGGCTGCACAGCGGCACTGTTACGCACGGGCTAAGTACCCTGTAAACACTCCTTTAACCGGCACTGCGTAGGCTCAGAGGATGGGCGGTACGATCTGCCTGGTATGCCACGGTATGCCGCTGATTAACCATAGTTAACTACCTGATATATTTACGTTAACTATCTTGGATTTGTTTCGGCCAACCCAAAGGTGATTAATGTCACCGCGGATGGTGACATCAGGCACAGAGCTGATTACCCTGGTCCTCTACCCTGTAATTATGAAATTGAAATTCATTTTCAATATGGCGTCGGCTTTATCTTCGCCCCAATCCGATCGTGGAGTCGTCCCGAAACCCGTATTCACGGCCAATCTGCGCCCCTGCCTGGCTCTGCTCCTGATGTTCGCGTTCTCTGTTCTCCCAATGTTAGCCCAGCAGCTCGGCGCGCCCTCGGCAAAGTCCGATACTACGCTGCAGTCCGGCCCATCCAACGTAGCCGATCCTCCACCTGACGAATCCACCGAAGCCATGTTCCCTCATTTCAAGGACTCCCGCTTCTGGCTCTCCGGTCAGGCAAACTTCATCTTCCAGACTCATCCCCCGTTCCCTGCCGACTACAGCGGCGCCCATAGCCTTGGCCCCAACTACGAGAAAGCGACGTCCCGCGTCATGACCCTCTACACCGGCGTACGCCTCAACAATTCCACCGAACTTCTCGTCGACATCGAAGAAGCCGGCGGCGCCGCTCTCAGCACCGGCCTCGGCCTCGCCGGCAATACCGATCTCGATATCGTGCGCAATCCTCTCCTCAGCAAAGCCCCGTACTTGGGGCGCGGCATGATTCATAAGGTTTTCGCCCTGAGCAAAGATAAAGTCGAAAATACACGCAGCTATCTCTCACTCTTCGACGAACTCCCGCGTCGCCGCCTCGAACTCCGCTTCGGCAAATTCAGCTTGCCCGATTTTTTCGACGTCAACTCAGTCGCCTCCGATACCAAATTTCAATTCATCAACTGGACCACCGACAACAACGGCGCCTGGGACTATGCCGCCGACACCCGTGGCTACACCGTCGGCGCTACCGCCGACTTCGAAGATCGCAACTGGGGTTTCCGCTTCGCCGAAGGCCTCATGCCCGAGGTCGCAAACGGAATCAATCTGGTATGGCGCCCCTGGCAGGTACACGCAGAAAATTTCGAATACGAATTGCGCCACGGTGTGATTCCGAAGAAAGAAGGAGTCGTCCGTCTATTGGCCTACACCAACTACGCCAACATGGGCATTTATCGCGATGCGATTATTCAGTTTGAAGATCACTCGGCCCCGACGCCAGAGATGGTCCCAGACGTCACGAACCACCCCTGGCACATCACCCGCAAATACGGATTCGGTATCAACTTCGAACAGAACCTCACACCCTATCTCACCGCGTTCGCCCGCTTCGGCTGGGATAATGGCAAGAGCGAGTCCTTCGCCTACACGGAGGTCGATCAAACTTTCGCCGAGGGATTAGGCGCAAACGGCGCATGGTGGCATCGCAAACAAGACCGCGCCGGAATCGCCTTCGTCTCCAACGCCATCGCTAAGGATCATCAAACCTACCTCGCCGACGGCGGCCTCGGCTTCCTCCTCGGCGATGGCGGGCTCAACTACGGCCGCGAAAATATTATTGAGATCTACTATACCGCCCACGTCTGGCGAGGTATCTACGTCGCCCCTGGCCTGCAGCATATCAACGACCCCGGCTACAACCGCGACCGCGGTCCCGTCCTCGTCCCCTCGTTCCGCGCCCATATCGAGTTCTAGCTCGGGCCGGATCATTCTGATTTTTGGCGGCCGTCTTGACAGTGTAAATCTTGGTTGGCGCGGCGCTTCAGCGCCACGGCAGAGTCCGCCTTTGCAGGAACGGATTTAAGCCGCGGAGGTAAACCGGCTGAGCGGCACTACCTATCGCTCCACCTTCACGCCCTTCCAGAACGCCACATACCCCTTGATCTGCTTCGCCGCATCCTTCGGTTCCGGATAAAACCACGCCGCTCCCGCATTCCGTTTGCCGTTCACTTCCAGATCGTAGTAATTCGCCGTCCCTTTCCACGGACAAACGCTATGCGCCTCACTCGCCTTGAAATACTCCTTACGAATCGCATCCGGAGGAAAATACTGGTTCCCCTCCACCTCTACCGTCGCATTACTCTCGGCCAGCACAGCGCCTTCCCACGTTGCTTTTGCCATAATGCCCATATAGATTCCTGACAGGCGCAACCGCTTCACAACGTTATGAGGACAAAAGAGCCGCTAACCCAGGCGCGTTTCAACGGACACTCCATGGTCGGCGCACTCGAGCGCGTCCTCGTCTGTTCTCCACGCACCGCCGGATGGAATGAATCCGATTACGCAGCCAAGTGGCAGCAACTTGGCTTTCACCACGCACCCAACTTCGCCACAGCCCAATCCCAACATGACGCTCTCTGCCGGGAATTGAAGTCTGCCGGTGCCGAACTCATCGAACTGCCTCCCACACCCGCACTCTCGCTCGATGCCGTCTACACCCATGACGCCTCTCTCCCCACCGACCACGGCTTGATCGTCATGCGTCTCGGCAAAACAAACCGCCTGTCCGAAG
Organism: Acidobacteriaceae bacterium; assembly: GCA_003131635.1. Lineage (GTDB taxonomy): Bacteria > Acidobacteriota > Terriglobia > Terriglobales > Acidobacteriaceae > Sulfotelmatobacter. The sequence goes on along the minus strand of PKVZ01000038.1, from coordinate 32,130 downwards.
GCCCGCACCACGCCGCTTCCTGCGAAACTCTGCACATCTCCATCCTCGGCACCATCACCTCACCCGCCACCACCGAAGCCGGCGACATCCTCTGGCTCGATCCTAAAACTCTGCTCGTCGGCCACGGCTACCGCACCAACGCCGCCGGCATTCAGCAGTTAAGCAGTCTACTCGCGCCTCACGCCGTAGAAGTTATCTCCGCTCCACTCCCTTACGGTCCCGGACCATCCGCCTGTCTGCATCTCATGTCGCTGATCAGCCTACTCGACGAACGCACCGCCCTCGTCGATCTCCCCCGGCTCGCCGTCGAAACCGTCGAACTCCTGAAATCTCGTAGATACAAATTCATCGAAATCGATCCCTCCGAGCGCGACACACTCGCCTGCAACGTCCTCGCTCTGGGAAATAATCGCCTCCTCGCCATAGAAGAAAATCCCACGACCAACACCCGCCTTTGCCACGCCGGATTCGACCTCCGCACCTTCCCCGGCAGCGAACTTTGCATCAACGGCAGCGGCGGCCCCACGTGTCTAACCCGCCCCCTACTGCGCGAAGACACTCACGTCGGCTTTGTGCGATAATGTACACATCTTCACACACGAGGCGTGCAATGACCACGACTATGACGATCCGATTGGAATCCGCCATTAAGAATCGGCTTGATCGCCTGTCTGCGGCCACAAATCGCAGCAAGTCCTTCCTGGCTGCCGAAGCTATCCGCGAGTACGTCTCGATCAACGAATGGCAGATTCAAGAGATTCGCACCGCCCTTGCGGAGGCCGACGCGGGCGATTTCGCAAGCGATGCCGACGTCAAGGCATTTACGGACAAATGGGATGGCCACGCAGATTAGGTGGCTCAAAACTGCGCTAAAGAACTTCGACGATGAAGTCAGCTATATTGCGAGCGATGACCCAGCAGCGGCCCGGTTAGTAGTACGGCGTATCGCAGAGGCCGTGGCCCTGCTGGCCACGCAGCCAGCAATGGGTCGTCCTGGCCGGGTAGCCGGTACCCGTGAATTGCTCGTACCCAAGACGCGCTATCTGATTCCGTACCGCGTACGACGCGGCGTGATCGAAATTCTGCGTCTCTTTCATGCCTCTCGCCGCCCTCCAACGCGCTGGTGAAGGACGCAGTTCAATTATGCCCTCCCACTCCTGCTAAAATAATCCTGCATGCTTCTGCCTTTCGTCCGCGAACTCTTCGTGGACGCAGAAAAGCTTCCCGCCTTCGCGCGTGTTGCCTCCCACCTCAAGGAGGGCACGGGGCGTATTCGTGCGTCTGGCCTAACCCCAACGGCGAAAGCCTTGCTGCTCGTGCTGTTTCAGCGCGCCGCCGCACGTCCGCTCATCTTTGTCGTCAACGACAACCGCGCCGTCGAAGACTTCATTCCCGTCCTTCGCGGCTTCTGCGAACTCACGGCCGCTTGCGATCCGGAGTCCATCGTCTCCCTCCCCGCTCACGACGTGCTTCCGTTTCAAAATCTCTCTCCTCACCCCGAACTCCAGGAAGAACGCGCCACCGCTCTGTGGAAGATCGCCACCGGCTCCGCGTCCATCGTAGTCTCGCCCGTTGCAGCCACAGCCATCCGCTTGCGTTCCAGCGATTACTACTCTAGCCTCGCCCGCACCATCCGCCGCGGCGAGTCCTTCGATCTCGATTCTCTCCTCGCTCATCTCAACACCGTCGGCTACACCTCCACCGACGTAGTCGAAATGCCCGGCCAATACGCCGTACGCGGCGGCATCCTCGACGTCTACTCCCCCGAAACCGATCGTCCCCTGCGCATCGAATTCTTCGGCGACGAACCCGATTCCATCCGCAAGTTCGATCCCACTTCGCAACGCTCCTCCACTCCAGTCGACGAAGCTCTTCTTCTTCCGCTCACCGAAACTCCAGTCAGCGAGCATCTTCTCGCCGCCATTCACACTCGCCTCAGCGGCAAGCGCATCGCGGGTAACGAACACATCGTCGAAGCCGCCGTCCGCGCCGGTGGTCTCAATGTTTTCCCCGGCTGGGAGTTTTACACTCCCGTCGCCGGCGCCGACAGCTGCATCTTCGATCTCATTCCCCGCGCCGCCGTTTTGCTCGATGAAACCGACCAGCTCAAACGGGAATTTGATCGCTTCTGGACCCGCGTCGCCGATGTCCACGAGCGCAGCGGCGTCGGCAATCTCGTCCGCCCCGAAGACCTTTATTTGCCGCCCGACGATTGGTGGCAGAAAACCTCCGCCCTTCCCGGTGCGGATATCGAGCGCCTGGGCATCACCCACAGCCTCGACGACCCATCCGAAGTTTCATTTCTAACCCAGCCCTCGCCTCGCTTCCACGGCGCAGTTCCCGCCATGCTCGAAGAAGTACAAAAGCTCAACTCCGATGGCAAACGCGTCCTCTTCGCCGTCCCCAACACCGGCGAGGTCGAGCGCCTGGCCGACGTATTCACCGAATACAACGTCTCCTTCCGCCTGGGAAGCCGCACCCGTGGCGGCGAAAGCTACGCCGACGAAACCAGCTACTTCGCCGGCGAAATCCTCACCACCACCCTCGCCACGGCCTACGTCCCCGATGGCGTTCTCCTTCCCGAAGCCAATCTCGCCGTCTTCGGCTCGCGCGATCTCTTCGACGAATCTGACGCGGTCGCCTCGCGTCCGCAGCGCTCAAAATCCAAAGTCTCGGCCTTTCTCTCCGACTTCCGCGACCTCCAGGTCGGAGACTACGTCGTCCACGTCGAGCACGGCATCGGCCAGTATCAAGGTCTTAAAGAAATCAATCACGGCGATGGCCCCGCCGAATTCATGCTCCTCGAATTCGCCGACGCCGCCCGCCTCTACGTCCCGCTCACCCGCCTCGATCTCGTTCAGAAGTACCGCTCCTCCGAGGGCGCCAAACCAGTTCTCAGCCATCTCGGCACGCAAGCCTGGTCCAAGACGAAATCACGCGTCAAGAAGGCCATGCAAGATATGGCCGACGAACTTCTCAAGCTCTACGCCGAGCGCAAAACCGCCGTCGGACACGCCTTCCCGCCGGGCAACGAATGGTTCCGCGAGTTCGAAGACGCCTTCGAATTCAACGAAACCGAAGATCAAGCCCAAGCCATCAAAGACGTTATCAAGGACATGGAATCCTCACAGCCCATGGACCGCCTGCTCTGCGGCGACGTCGGCTATGGCAAAACCGAAGTCTCCATGCGCGCCGCTTTCAAAGCCATCAACGACAACAAACAAGTCGCCGTCCTCGCGCCCACCACCGTCCTCGCCTTCCAGCATTACGAGACTTTCAAGCAGCGCTTCGCTCCCTTTCCAGTCACAATAGAGATGATCAGCCGCTTCCGTACTCCCAAGCAGCAAAAAGAAATCCTGCAAAAAACCGAAGCCGGCAAAATCGACGTCCTCATCGGCACCCACCGCATCCTCTCCAAAGACATCAAGTTCTCCGATCTCGGCCTTCTCATCGTCGACGAAGAACAGCGCTTCGGCGTCCGCCACAAAGAGCGCATCAAGCAAATGCGCAAGCAAGTCGACGTCCTCACCATGTCGGCCACGCCCATTCCGCGCACCTTGCACATGTCTCTGGTCGGCCTGCGCGATATGAGCGTGATCGAAACTCCGCCGAAAGATCGCATGGCGATCCAGACGGTCGTCGCCAGTTGGGACGAAAAACTGATCCAATCTGCCATCGAGCAGGAACTCGAACGCGGCGGCCAGGTCTACTTCGTCCACAACCGCGTCGATACCATCTGGGAGATCGCCGCCAAAATCCAAGCGCTGGTCCCGCCCGCGCGCATCATCGTCGGCCACGGACAAATGTCGGAAGGCGAACTCGAAAAAGTCATGCTCAAATTCATGCACCACGAAGCCGACATCCTGGTCTCGACCACAATCATCGAGAACGGTCTCGACATCCCGCTCTGCAACACGATTCTGATCAATCGAGCCGACCGCCTCGGCCTCTCTGAACTCTACCAACTGCGCGGCCGTGTCGGCCGCTCCAACCGCCGTGCCTACGCCTATCTCATGCTCCCGCCCGAAGTCGAGTTAACGCCCATCGCACGGCGCCGTCTCGCCGCGCTCAAAGAATTTTCCGACCTCGGCGCTGGATTCAAAATCGCCGCCCTGGATCTCGAACTCCGCGGCGCAGGCAACATGCTCGGCGGCGAACAAAGCGGCCACATTGAAGCCATCGGCTTCGAGCTTTACACTCAAATGCTCGAACGCGCCGTCCGCGAGATGAAAGGCGAAGCCGCTCCCGAAGAAGCCGAAACCCAGCTCAATCTCGGCCTCAACATCCGCATTCCCGCGGATTACGTGCCCGAAGAAAACCAGCGCCTGCAAATGTACAAACGCGTCGCCCGCGTCGAAACAGAATCGCAACTAAGCGACGTTGCTGCCGAACTGCAAGACCGCTACGGCCCACCCCCGCCCGCTGTCCGCAACCTGCTCGACTACGCCTCGCTCAAGCTCTTGTGCATGAAAGTTGGCGTCAACGCCATCGAGCGCAAACGCGACTCCGTCACCCTGAAATTCCAGCAAAACGCCGCCGTCGACCCCGAACAGCTAGCCCGCTTCGTCTCCGCCCAGCGCGGCGCGCAATTCACTCCCGATGGCATGCTGAAATTTGCTTTGAAAACCACGGCTGCGGACGAAGTCCTCCGCGCCCTCCGCTCCGTCTTGGAGCAACTAGCCAGCGCGGAAGCCGGGTCGGAAGTCCGCTCCGCCAGCGGACCCGGTTAAGTTACATGTGCGGACAGCCGCCCTCGGCTGTCCGTTGAGCGCAGCTCGACTTTTAGACCTAACCCTCGCGCTACCGCCCAATCAGCGTCTCGTGACTAGCCGCGCACAACCATCCGCCATTCTCCTGAACCCACATATCGGTAAAACGTTCTCGTCGGCTGTATGCTTTCCCTTTTTCCGCGCCCTTTTCCCGGTAGGTTCCGGTCACCACCGCCGCGTGATCGTAAGGCTGCACACTCATGCTGTCATTCACAATTTGATCAGGTTTATATCCAGCCTCCGTGATGCTTGCCAAATACTGCTCCTTATTCAAAAACGAACCGTCGGAATCCGTATAAGCAAATGACGAAGCAAGCAGCCCATCGATCACCTTCGCGTCTTTATGCCTCTCCGCTTCGTTCCACGCGTTTTCGAGCGAAACGATACGAGCCTTTTCCGAGTCGTAAGAGCTTGACTGCGCCATTCCAGCCGGAATCCTTAATACGAGAACAAGCAACAGCAGCACAACGCAACTCTTCACTGCCTCCATAGCGTGGTTCCCCTTTGCGACTGTACTGCTGGAATGCAGACCCTAAGCCATCCGCCTTCGAATTGCAATTCGAACGTGCCACAGGAATAACCAGGACTACCCGGCATCCTGTATCGCCAGCCACAAACTCCAGCGGTTACAATTGTTCGGCAACCGAAGCATTTCGTCGAAGCACTAAAGAACGCCGACCCACGATTGTCTATACAAAAGACCGTCCTTATGAAGAAGATGAAAGTCTGTAAAGCCGTTTTCCCCGCCGCCGGCCTCGGCACTCGCTTCCTGCCCGCAACCAAAGCCCAGCCCAAAGAAATGCTCCCGCTGGTCGATAAACCCATCATCCAATACGGCGTGGAAGAAGCCATGGCCTCCGGCTGCAACCAAATCCTCATCATCACCGGCCGCGGCAAGCAGGCCATCGAAGACCACTTCGATGTCAGCTACGAACTCGAACGCATGCTCGAAGAGCGCGGCAAGAATGATCTGCTCCAGATCGTCCGCTCCATCTCCGACATGATTTACGTCGCCTACGTCCGCCAGAAAGAAGCTCTCGGCCTCGGCCACGCAGTCCTCATGGCCCGCGAAATGGTCGGCAATGAGCCTTTCGCCGTCCTCCTCGCCGACGATGTCATCGACGCCAAAGTCCCCTGCCTCAAGCAAATGGTCGAAGTTTTTAACGAGAAGCAATGCTCGGTTCTCGCCACGCAGGTCATCGAAGGCAAAATGATTTCGTCCTACGGTGTGCTCGATGTAAAGCCCGTCGATAGCCCGTTCGGCGAGCGCCTTTTCGAAATCAAGAATATGGTGGAGAAACCCAAGCCGGAAGAAGCGCCGTCAAACCTGGCGATTATCGGCCGCTACATCCTCACTCCCGGAATTTTCGATTGCCTCGCCGAAACTCCCACCGGCGCCGGAGGCGAGCTCCAACTCACCGACGGCATGCGCCTCCTCCTGCAAAAAGAAAAAATGTACGCCTACGTCTACGAAGGCCGCCGCCACGACACCGGCGACAAACTCGGCTTCCTGAAGGCCACCGTCGAGTTCGCCCTGAAACGCGAAGACCTCGGCGCCCCCTTCCGCGAATATTTAAAGGGATTGAAGCTCTAGGCAAGCAAACGTAGCACCATCGCTACCACCCGCCATCCTATGATTCCGGTGACACCTATCCATAGAGTTTCGAGGACGAATGCTGTCAGTAGAATAGTATTTTGTAAAGAGGCGGAACGCCCTTCTGAGCACCAGAACACTCTGTTATGCAGCATCAACATCGCTCCCGCTCCACCAAGACCGATGAGCAGTCACAACCGTCAGACTTGATACATAACCGCCGACACCAACGTGAGCACCCCTCGCCATTTGCAGAGCCAAAAAGACAGGCGTTAAGAAACAGCATCCAAGCAGTACGACCCAAATTGTCATATCAACCCCGAAGATGCCTACGAACTCCGCAACTTCTTCGACTTCTCCTCCACCCCCCGCGCCAACTTTTCCTTATGCTCCTCCAGCTTCTTCGCAATCGCCTCATCCCCCAACCCAATCATCTGCGCCGCCAGAATCCCCGCGTTCGTCGCCCCCGGCTTCCCAATCGCCACCGTCGCCACCGGAATTCCCGCCGGCATCTGCACAGTTGCCAACAATGAATCCATCCCTTGCAACGAAGTCGAAGGAATCGGCACCCCAATCACCGGCAACGTCGTATGCGCTGCAATCACCCCCGCCAGATGCGCCGCCCCGCCGGCACCGGCAATGATTACCTGAATGCCGCGTCCAGCGGCCTTTCGTGCGAAGTCCGCCGTCCGGTCCGGCGACCGGTGCGCCGACGTCACATCCATCTCATACCCGATCCCAAACTCCTCAAGCGCCCTCCCCGCCTCGCGCATAATCTCCAAATCAGAATCACTCCCCATCACAATCGAAACCAATATTTTGCTCATGAGTCCTCTTGTTAACTTTGTAAGATTCTTCTCAATATCGGATAAAAATTGTCATCCTGCGCGAGGATTTTGCTTCGCGTCAGCGAAGCAAAACCAGTCGAAGGATCCATATTGGCACATCACTGTCGCTGAACTAATTAGTCTGAACGGCTCATGTGGGGACAGCCGCCCTCGGCTGTCCGCAGAGCGCAGCTCTGCTACTTCTTCACCGCCCTCCCCGCAATATCCTTCCGATAATGCGCTCCTTCAAAACGAATCTTCCCACACGCCTCGTACGCTCGCGACACCGCTGTCTCCAACTCCGCAGCCCGCGCCGACACTCCCAAAACACGCCCACCGCCGGTAAAAAAATCCCCATCGTGCTTAGAAGTTCCCGCGTGAAACACCTTAACTCCCTCAACTGCTCCAGCCTCATCAAGTCCCGAAATTTTCTTCCCCACTTCAAATGTCCCCGGATACCCTCCCGACGCCATCACCACACACACCGACGCATCCTGCGACCACTTGAAGTCCCCTTCGCTCACGCGACCTGTGATCGACGCCTCCAGTGCATCCACCAGATCGCTCTCCAGCCGCATCAGAATCGGCTGCGTCTCCGGATCGCCAAACCTGCAATTAAATTCCAGCACCATCGGACCGAGTGCAGTCATCATCAGCCCGCAATACAGCACGCCCTTATATTCCGCGCCCTCCGCCTTCATCCCCGCCACAACCGGCTTCGCAATGTGATTCACCAGCCAATCCCGCATCTGCTCATCCACAATGTCGGCAGTAGAATAAGCGCCCATCCCTCCAGTATTCGGCCCCGTATCGCCATCGCCCACCCGCTTGTGATCCCGCGCTGCCACCAGCGGCACAACCCGCTCCCCATCGCTCAAAACCAGAAACGAAAGCTCGTCGCCCTTCAAAAATTCTTCCAGCACCACCCGCGCGCCCGCCTCGCCCACCATCTTGCCGCTCAACATCTCGGCCGCCGCGCTGGCTGCCTCTTCTTTGCTCGCCGCGATCACCACGCCCTTGCCCGCCGCCAGCCCGTCCGCCTTCACCACCACCGGCGCATGAAAGTGCGCCAACGCGTCACGCACTTCCTCCATCGAATCGCAAATTGCGAACGCCGCCGTCGGAATCCGATGCCGCTGCAGGAATTCTTTCGCGAAGCTCTTGCTCGCTTCCAGTTGCGCCGCCGCCTTCGTCGGCCCAAACACCGGCCACCCGCGCCGCGTAAACTCGTCCACCACCCCCAACGTCAGCGGCAATTCCGGGCCAACCACCGTCAAATCCGGCTTCAACGACTGTCCCAGCGCCACCATCGCGTCCAGACTCTTCAACTCCACCGGCAAACAATCCGCCTCGTCCGCGATCCCTCCATTCCCCGGCGCGCAATACACCTTCGAAACCCGCGCCGACTGCCGCAGCTTCCACACCAGCGCGTGCTCCCGCCCACCGCTACCTAAAACCAGAATTTTCATAATCAGAGAGAGTCAAGGTTAGGGGAGACGAAGAAAGCTGTCAAACGCCGCCGGGAAAGTAAGAAGTCAGAAGTCAAAATGCAGAAGTAAAACACCCGCTCCCCACCTAAAATTCTTACTTCTGCATTCTGACTTCTAACTTCTGCCTTACCCTGTGTTCCTTTGTGTCCTCTGTAGTAAAGATTTTTTCCTTCTTATTAACCATGCTTAACCCATCGTATAATCGACAAAATGATCACCGTCTCCAAGGAAGATTATCTCAAAGCCATCCTCGAGGCCGAGAGCGAAGGCGAATCCGTTATCTCCGCGCGTCTCGCCGACTGGCTGAAGGTCTCCGCTCCCGCCGTCACCATGGCTGTGCGCCGTCTGAAAAAAGATTCCCTCGTCCGCGTTCAGGCCGATGGTCACGTCCGCCTCACCGCTGCCGGCCGCAAAATCGCCCGCAAGCTCACCCTCCGCCATCACCTTATCGAACGCATGTTAGCAGAACTTTTCGGGATGGAATGGTGGAAGGTCCACGATGAAGCCGAGCGCCTCGAACACGCCGTCTCCCCAGACTTCGAGGCCAAGCTCCTCGCCAAACTCGGCAAAGGCGGCATCTGTCCTCACGGCAACATGAGCGAGATGGAAAGCCCCGCCAGCCGGCGCCATCGTGGCTTGCTCCTGCTCGCCGACGCCCAGCCCGGCATCGCCTACACGGTCAGCGGAATCTACGAGCGCGACCGCCGCCTGCTCGAATTCCTCGAAGCCCGCGGCATTCGTCCCGCGGCAAAATTGCGCATCCTCGAACGAAACTACGACCAGACCCTCACTCTCTCCACCTCCTCCGGCAACGTCTCCCTCGGTCGCGCCGCCGCCGAGCGCGTCTGGCTATCGCCCACTAGGTAGCTCTGTCATCCTCAGCGGAGAGATATCGAAGCATCCCTGTCTCGCCACAGCCTTGCCCCACAAGGCATCTTAATTAACCCCCACAAACGGCCCATAAGTTAACTATAGTTTATTTCTTCGTGTATACTTACGCTAATCTCTGCTGGGGTTAGATCCTCGCCGAACTCATCGGTGGAGATGACCTGCACAGCCGCCGCGCGCTCGAACTGATGAAGCCCGTCGCCACCGAAGCCGAAGTAGTAATCACTCACGAAGACGTTGACCGCGCCCACGACCGCGTCCGTGTCTCCGCCGCCCGCGCCCGCCGCGGCTTTTCCTCCAAAGCGCGTCTCCTGTGGTTGCTTGTCGGTCCCGGTGTCCTCGTCATGCTCGGCGAAAATGACGGCCCCAGCATGGTCGCCTACGCCGCCACCGGCGCCAAGTTCGGCGTCGGTTTTTTTCTCCCATTCGTCGTCCTCACTTTTTGCATGGCAATCGTCGTCCAGGAAATGACCGTCCGCCTCGGCGCCGCCACCCATCGCGGCCACGCCGAACTCATCTTCGACCGCTTCGGCCCTTTCTGGGGATGGTTCTCCATGATCGACCTCGGCATCGGCAACTTCCTCACTCTCATCACCGAATTCATCGCCATCCGCGCCGGCCTTGGCTTCTTCGGCGTCCGCCCCTGGATCGCAATCCTCATTGCGCTCGTAATCCTCTACGGCGCATTAATGTCTCACCGCTACTGGACCTGGGAGCGCATCACCCTCGCCGCCGCCATATTCAACCTGATCTTCATTCCAGTCGCGCTCATGACCCACCCCAGTTGGCACTCCGTCGGCCATGCCTTCGTCACCTGGCAACCGCTTCCCGGTTTCAACAAAGACGTCCTCCTCATCGTCCTCGCTGACATCGGCGCCACCGTCACTCCCTGGATGCTTTTCTTCCAGCAAAGCGCCACCGTCGACAAAGGCATGACCATCAAAGACATCCGCTTCGGCCGCATCGACACCGTTCTCGGCGCCGCCCTCGCCACCGCGGCCGCCATCGCCACCATCCTCGCCACCGCCCCGCTCTTCGCCCATCAAATGACCGCCGATAATTTCCAGGCCGCCGAATTCGCCCAGGCCCTTCAGCCCATCATCGGCCGCTTCGGCGCATCTCTCTTCGCTCTCGGCATGGTCGAAGCCGGCATCGTCGCCGCCATCACCATCTCCACCTCTTCCGCCTATGCCTTCGGAGAAGTCACCCACAAACCGCACAGCCTCAACCTTCCCATGGGAGAAGGTAAATCTTTCTACGCCGTGCTCACTCTCTGCGCCGCCGCTGCTGCCGCCATCGTCCTCATCCCCGGCCTCCCGTTGGTCTACGTAGTTCTCATCGTCAACGTAGTCGCGGTTCTCGCCATGCCTCCGGCGCTGGTATTTCTGTTCATGCTGGTCAACGACAAAGAAATCATGGGCGACTTAATAAGTCCATGGTGGGCAAACATACTGGCAACGGCTGTAGTCTTCATTCTGACCTCCGCCGGCATTCTCTTCGGCGTCAGCATCATCGCCCCCAACATCTTCGCCGCTCTGGGGGGAAAGTAGGATTCCCCTATGGTCAAAAAGGATACCGCGCACGTCTCCACTGCCGATCAAACCCTCGTCCTCTCTTCGCTCGAACACGACCAACTGGTCGGAGCCAAGAAACACCACATTCCCCGCCGCCATTTCGAAACTCCCGAACTGATCGTCCTCTGGGCTCTTCGCCTTTACCTGCTTTTCATGATGGCAGTCGTCGGATATCAAGTCTGGATGGCCCGCTAAATCAGTCTCTGTGTGATTCTCATCCCGTGGAAAAGTACTGGCCCGTGATCGCATGGCTTGGCCCTTCCGCCAGCGAGTCGGCCCCGTCAGCAGTGCAGATTTCCACAGCCTGACACCTCGGTAACCTCACAACCACTTCCAACTGCCGCGCTTCCGTCATATTCTGATAACGAAAGCGTGGCGCGCACGCAGCTGCGAATCACTCACCCTTCGTATGGATTCACTTCGTATCTATTCTTTAGTGGCCGCCGGAACCGCCGTTGCTTTGGGCGCCTACGCGCTCTTTCGGCGCAAGCCCAAGGACGCGGCAGATCTCGAACGCGAGCGCCGTACCTGGCTCGACGGCATTGGACGCATCACCGACGGTACCGTCATCGATGTGCAGGAATTGCCCGCCAGCGACGGCCATCATTCCGCCGTGTTCCTCATCTACAAGTACGATGTCGCGGGTGTTTCCTACGAGTGCTCGCAAGACGTGACCTACCTGCGCCAGTGGATCAACCTGCACTCCTGCCGGCTCGGCTTGCCCACTTCAGTGAAATATGACCCCCACAATCCCGGCAATTCGCTGGTCGTCTCGGAAAGTTGGATGGGGTTAAGGCAGTGACCACTTGCCAGCTGGCTCCAACACTGGCCACTGATCACTGGCCACTGCCTTCAGATCTGGTAGTCGTCTTGGAACAGTTCTTCGGGAGAAATATTAGGCGTCGACGTTCCTTCGTCAATCGTCATATTCGGTTCTTCGCCCAGCGTCTCGTGCGAATGTTGCTGAAAGCGCTGACGCAACTCATGTACTTCCGTGGCCAATTTGATAATTACATCGGACAGCGGGTCGCGGATGTCCTTCGGGTCGGTGATGATCACACGCTTGCCGTCGCGGAGAACAATGTGTCCGGGCACGCCTACGATCGTGGAATTGGCGGGCACGCTGCGCAGCACCACCGACCCCGCCCCCACCCGGCAGTTGTCCCCGATCGTGATGTTCCCCAACAGCTTCGCGCCGGACCCGATCGAGATATTGTTGCCCAGGGTGGGATGGCGCTTGCCCTTTTCTTTCCCGGTCCCACCCAGCGTCACACCCTGATAAAGTGTGACATCGTCGCCCACGACGGCCGTCTCTCCGATCACCGTTCCCATGCCGTGGTCGATGAAAAGCCGCCGTCCAATCTCTGCCCCAGGATGAATTTCAATTCCAGTAAGCAGACGCGCGAATTGCGAATTGAGTCTCGCTAGAAAACGCATGCCACGGCGCCATAGCCAGTGGCTCAGGTGATGCAACCACACTGCGTGCAAACCGGGGTAGCAGAGCAGCACTTCAGCGTAGGAACGAGCGGCAGGGTCCGATTCAAAGACGGCCGCAACATCCTCGCGTACGGAATGGAAGAAGCTGAGCATTCGCGGTTCTCAGTTCTCAGCCCTCAGAATCACCGAGAACCCGGCACTGGGAACTTTCTTTCGTCCCACGAACCTAGCCTAAGCGAGCGGAAGAGTGCAAGGGCAAGAAACCCAGCACCCAGAACCGGGAACTGGTTCCCTCTAGCTCCCGGTCTGAAACTCGCCGCTGTGAGCAATAGTGATACGTAGGTATTTGTAAGGATTGACCGGAGTGTCGTTAATGCGAACTTCGTAGTGCAGGTGCGGACCGGTCGAGCGTCCGCTGAGACCCACATAGCCAATTGTGTCGCCGCGATGCACGTGTTGTCCCGGGGTGACGGCGAAACCGGAAAGGTGGCCATATCGGGTTGAGATGCCGTGGCCATGATCCATCATGATGGCCTTGCCGTATCCCCCCATGAAGTCCGCGAAAGAAATTATGCCATCAGCAGGTGCGATGACCGGATGCCCATAATTGCTGCTGATATCCACCCCGCTGTGAAAAGCGCCTTCCCCGTTGAACGGATCGATGCGTTCCCCAAAGCTTCCTGTGACTTGGCCTTCTACCGGCCAGAGATTAGGCGCGGCATTGGCGCGGTACCAGTCAGCCGTGGTGGCATTGCGCGTCATTCCCAGGCTGATGCCAACCGTGGCATCGCCGGTGAGTGCGGACGTGCGCAACGCGCCCAGTTGGTCCAGCGAGGAAGTGACGTCGGCGTCGTGAATTTCCTGCTGCGTAGCCGTGACCATCGTGGGCTGCGATTTTAGCCCGTATAGAGCGGATACTTCACTGGCAATCGACCCCAGGGACGCAACTTGGACGTCACGCTCCTTGGCCACTTCTTCCAGCCGGGAATAACGATCCTTCAGCTGCTCTTTTTCGGTACGCAGCTCGTTGTAGCGGGAAACCTTCAGCAGCATGCGGGTGTAGGAACTGGCGATGCCCGTAAGGCTAAGAAATCCAATCGCCGCCCCCACCACAAATACGTACAGGTAATGGACTGGAATGGAGATCTTGCGCAACTGGCCGTCGTCTCCCCGGGCCACGAAAAGTATGTAGAAGCGTTTCTGCAAATGCCTTCCTTCTTCCGTTTTGTAATGATCAGGGCCGGAACTCCAGGCAATGTTCTGAGGTTGCAGAAAGCCTGTTCGGACAACCTGATTGTTCCGGGTCCCGTCTTCCCATCTTGGGAATGGAGTTTTCTAACGTGCCCTGCTGCTTTAACGGAATCAACGGCCGAAACCTCCAATACTTCCCTTGTCTGCAATTCATAATGAATGCAGAACTTAGCTCGGCCAGAGACCTGTGTGAATGTCTGCTAAAAGGTACCAAACTGGTTTCACCCTGTCAACGGGAACGCACTGTATTAAACGTTACTTAAGGCCGGTAATCATAAGTCATCTCCGGACAGGTTACGGCAGCCTCGGAGGGGCTAGAAGAGAACTGACCCGAAGGCCCATAGGTTCGCGCCTCCGCCCCGGTATGCTGGTGTCCCTATATATTGGTTAGCGTGGTGATCGCCGAAAGAGCTCTGATCGCACAAATTCGCCTCCTAGCCAAGACACGCCTAGCCAAGAGAAGGGACAATCCCACTGTCCTCGCTGGGATTGGAGACGACTGCGCCGTGCTCCGCCTGGCCCGACACTCCGGCAAGCCGATCGACACTCTGGTCACCACCGACTTCTCCCTGGAAGGCGTTCACTTCCGCCGTGACTGGCATTCACCGGAATCGGTTGGCCACCGCTGCCTGGCGCGAGGTCTCAGCGACATCGCTGCCATGGGGGGAGAACCTCTCGCCGCTTTTCTCTCGCTGGCTTTGCCGCGCGGCCTGCCACAGAGTTGGGTAGACCGTTTCGCCGGCGGTCTGCTCGCCTTGGCGGAGAAATACGCCGTGATCCTCGCCGGCGGCGACACCGCGCAGTCGCCCAACGGAATTCTTGCCGACATCGTGGTCTTGGGCACTGTCCCCAAAGGCAAGGCGCTGTTACGTTCGGGGGCACGGCCAGGGGATCGCATCTATGTGAGCGGAGAACTCGGCGGCTCGGCGGCAACCCTCCGGCAGATGCAGAAGAATCCCAGGCGCAAGCTCAATCCACGGGACTACCCTCGGCATTTTTTCCCCGAGCCACGAATCGAGCTGGGCCGAATTCTGCGCGAGAAAGACTTGGCCTCGGCGATGATAGACACCAGCGATGGCCTTTCCACCGACCTTTCCCACATCTGCCAAGAAAGTGGCGTCGGCGCCGAACTGCAGGCCGAAGCCATCCCTCGAGCCAGCGTGGGCAAGCCGGCGCGGGAAGTCGATCTGCAATTTGCCCTGCATGGCGGAGAAGACTACGAACTCCTGTTCACCGCTCCCCGCCACAAGCGGGTCCCAGCGCGTATTGGCGGCGTTCCAATTACGCAGATCGGCCAGATCACCCGCGGCCGAAGGATATTCCTGATAAACCGTTCCGGCGCAGCGCACGAACTCAAGCCGCAGGGGTGGGAACACTTCCGCAAGTAGTGGGTACCTTAGTTACCCGGGTCACCATCTATGTCTATACCTTCTCGCACAAAACGGTACTAGAGTAAGGACATGTCGTTCTCCAAAATCGTCTCCCTCCGCGTTTCTCTAATCGTGCTGGTGATCGCTGCCACGTCGGCACCCCTCGCCGCCGAAAAGAAACTGCCTCCTCCTCCGCCAGCCCATGCCAAGGCTCCCGTGCCCGCGGTCACCGATGAGTATATCCACAAGGAGTTTGGCGAGAACTGTTCGCTGCTCGGCGGTCCTCCGCAGTTTGTCGGCGACCTCGATGGCGACGGCGTGGACGATCTTATCGTGGCCGGCCGTTGTAAGAATCCCCTGGCCGACCAGGCCGAATACGGCTTTCGCGTGACCGATCCCTATGACAGCTTTCTCGGCTTCGGTGACGTCAAAGTCACATCCACATTCGCTTCCGACGTGCCCGACCGTAAGGGCGTCTGCCTATTGATCGTCCACGGAGTTGGCCCCGAGGCTTGGCGTTCCGACAAACCCAAGCCCAAGTTCCTGCTGATCAACCTGCCCTTCAAGACTCTCAGCGTGAAAAGGCTGGAGATGAAAAAGAAGACTGTTCTCGGCATCTACATGGAAGAGAAAGACGAAGGCGAAGCCACCTCCTCGGTTCTCTTCTGGGACGGGAAGAAGTATCGCTATCAGTTGCTGGGAGCCGACCTGGAGTAGGTTCATGTCGGAACGACCGCCCTCGGCTGTCCCGCCAGCGTGTACGGAAACGCAAGTTCCAGCCTCTAAGAGCCGGCTTCTTCCCCTCTTGTTCATCTTGAGTTACGTCCACCTGACCAGACCTTAGGTGAAAAATATACGGCAACACCTACGTCGCGCTTGGAAACCAAGTTGCATACAAGCCGTGGCCTTCGAAAATACTAGACGCGCTTTAGCGGGGACCTATCATGATGTCCTCAAGAATCAGACTTTCCAAGCCGCCGCCGCGCTCTCCTACTATTCGATCCTTTGCATATTTCCCGCCCTGATTGTTCTTTCCGCAGTGATGTCATATATTCCGCTACCGAATTTTTTTCAGGATGCCTTGATCGCCGTTGGCAGGGTGGTGCCACCGGGCACTATGCCGATGGTAGACGCTGTTCTCAAGGATATTCTCAGCGCAAACCCCGGGGCTTGGCTCTCGCTCGGAACCCTGGGCACTCTTTGGGTGGTGTCTTCCGCCTTCGTTGAGGTGATCGAAGCATTGGACGCCGCCTATGAAGTAAATGACAATCGGCCCTTTTGGAAGATACGCCTGCTGGCGCTGGGGTTAGCGGCCGTTACTGCGGCGTTCCTGATCTGCGCCATCGCAACCATGATCGTTAGCCCGCGGGTTGGCGACTGGCTTGCCAGCCGGATGTCCCTCGCCGGAGCTTTTGCTTTGCTCTGGCCCTACATCCACTGGACCATCGCCATCGGTTTCACCGTGCTCGCGGTGGAGACAATTTATTTCCTGGCGCCCAAAGTAAAGCAACGCTTCCTTGCTACCCTGCCAGGCGCGGTCCTTTCAGTCGTTTGCTGGAGCGGACTGTCCTTCCTGCTCAGAATCTATTTCCGCTATTTCGGCAACTACAACCGAACTTATGGAACTCTGGCCGGAGTAATGGCGCTCATGACCTGGCTCTATTGGGCATATTTCATCTTGTTGGCTGGAGGGGAACTGAACGCGGAGTTGGCCAAAGCGCAAAATTCATTCCGCCTATCTACCGGGAGGATCGCGGCCGACAATGCGCGGGACACCGGCACGGTCGGCTTGACAATTGGTAGTTAAGAAAGCAATCAGAATTTCGTGTGGTACTTCCCATCGACTGAAACTCCGCCGACCTCGTCTCGAGTAAGGCTCACCGACCAGCGTTTGTTGATCTGATAATCGCCTTGAACCACTTCACTTCCGGGCTGCGATAAATCGGTTGAGAACGTGAACAGAAAATTCTTGGTCACGCGCTGCTGGAGGGCAACCCGCGCAGAAGGATTTTGGTTGTTGCCGCCGAGGAGTGGATCGATCTGCAAGCTGGAGATGCCCGCCAGGTGCTGAATGCCGCTCGTGACCTGGCCCGCGACCTGCGATGCGAGGATCGAATCAGTGCTTTGGCCGGCAGCGGCCGCCTCCTGAGTCGTTTGCCCATTGGCAACCAGATTGATAATGTCGGCCGTAGCCAGCGGCGGATCCGATGTGTAGGATGTCGTCAGTTTGTCAAAGGGTCCGCGCAGGGTAAGCGTCAAGTTGTACTGCTCAACCGTCGTCGTCACGGAGACGTTCAGTACCGGTTCTGTTTCGACGGGATTATCGAACGCAATGATGCCGCGCTGAAGCTGGTAGCGAACGTTTCTATAGAACAGTTCGCCGGAGGTTAAATCCGTTCTGCCGACAATCACCGGGTTAGCGGCCGTACCAATAACGTGCAGGTTCGCCTGGCCTTCCACGCTAATCTGCGAACTGGAAGCGCTGAGGTCATTTTTGGATTGAACCGCGATGGCAAGTTTAACGTTGTCAGCCAAACCGGGTTGAGTCGGGACTGCATTGCCGTTGAACTGATCGCTGAATTTCGCGAGATCAAAGTCAGGAGTAAACGAAAGCGTATCGATCAGCACACGACCGTTTAAAGTCGCCGCGTCCTTCGTTCCGCTCAAAACAAGGTTGCCGTCGAGGAGCGCTCTGAGTCCATCCGGATAACGCAACCGCACCCCGTCGCCTTGCAGAGTCACATCGAACTGCAAGTTCGGCTTGTAGGCGACCGAACCTCCCAGAGATACTTTCCCGCCTCCAACTTCGCCGCTGAGGCTGGAAATCCGCAAGCTGTTGTTGCTGATATCGAGCGTACCGTTCAGCTTCTGCACCGCAAGCGGCGAAGTGGGCGTGGACGCCGCAATGTCCTGAAGGTGCACCTGTCCCTGGACCGCCGGCCCCCTCGCGGTTCCCCAGGCACGAATATCCAGGGAGAGAGTTCCAGAGCTCTGAAGGTCTGGATCCACAATGCGAAGAATCCGAACATCGACTGAACCCTGAGCGGAAACAGTTGGCGCTGTGTCTCCTCCGAGAGGTATGCGGGCTTGCAATCGAAGAGAAGTGTCGGTGCCGCGAATTTCCGCCGGCTGCAGCGTTACGACGGAATCGAAATAATCCAACTGAATCGGGCTGGCCGCGGCAATATCCAGCGATTGATAACTGGCTTTGAGAATTGGAATTGTAAGGTGCGCCTCAATTTTGGACTTGTCTCTCAATGGACCTTTCAGGGTTGCGTGGAGTTCCGTCTCGCCTTGAACGCCCTTGGGAGAACTCGGTAAATACATCGCCAGTAGCGGATCGAGCGGTATGCCCGTCGTATCGAGGGTCCCTTCGGCATAGTAGTCGCTACTCAGGCTAAGGTCGACCGTGGAATGGATTGAGGCTTGCAACACTTCGGAATCGACAGTCAACTTCGCATGCTGATTCGCCACATCAAGTTGCGCTGTAATTTGTGAGATAGATTTGTCCCGGAGCTTCAGCTCAGGCACCTTCACTGAGGCCGTCAGTTGTGGATTATCCAGAGTTCCATCTCCGCTGGCAGAAATTGCCGCCGTGGCGGAAAGTCCAAGATTCTTGGCTTGCACCATGTGTAACTTTTGTAGGGTCACAGATGGAGCATTTAGCCGCACGACGTATGCCTTGGTCTGCGGCATGTACGAGGCGCTGCCGTTGATTGAACCCGCTGGCAGATTGACGTCGAGAGTTGAAGTGATGGAACTCTTTTCGGCATGGAAGTCAGCCGCGAGGTGCTGGATCGGCTCATCGTAGGCGCGGGCGTTGTCGATTCTTAGCGATCCTTTTCCGACTGGATTGAGTTGACTCCCATGCACCGCAATATCAGCGGATAAGTCGCCAGAAATCGGATAATGCAGGTTTGCCAGTCGCTGCAGATCTGCAACAGACATGCGTTGTGCGGACAAGCTGATGGCGATAGGGTTCGAGGGAAGGTACGACCAGTTTCTTAATGCGGCCGTCGCGCTCACTGAGGCACGGCCTCGATTTGCGCTCACAAGGACGGCGTCGTGCAGAGAGATTTGCGAAGGCGTGCCTTCGACATCAAACTTGACGCTGCTCCACTGACTACCTTGGAACTGCAAATTTTGCGCATTGAACTGCCCTGACAGCCGGGGCTTTCGCAGCGAACCTTGCATTGTTGCCTTTGCGGAGGCCGATCCGGCAATCTCTAGCGACCAAGCCGAGCCCCCTTGCACGGCAGAAAACAGACTGTCTAACTGATGCAAATCGTTCGTATTGGCCTGAATCTGCAGGTTGGAATGGTTGCTGACTTCCCCGTGCACGACAACGGTCATGGAAGGAATTCGTAGCGTGGTCTCGCGAAACGTGCTCACATTTCTTGGGCCGTCGTAAGATGCGTGAATCGATCCCTCTATCGGCACTGTCGTGGAGGCCGGCTGACGATCACCTGACACATCGGCCTTGAGAGTCAAATCTGTGCGTGCGCGAATATTGTTGACGTTGCCTGACCACGCTGCATCAACCGTTCCGTCCATCCTTCCCACCAGACTTGCGCGCTCGACTCGCGCCACGCGCAAGGCTTGCTGCGCGGCTCGCAGCGAGATGCCTCTCAGTGTCGTCCGTACTTGAGCTTCAGCCGTCGCATCGAGATGTCGAATGTCGGCCTCAACGAAAACTTTTCCTCCAAGCGCTTCTAAGCTGACCTCGCGCACCTGCAATGAGCCGTTCGCTAGTTGATATCTTCCTTGCAGTCGATGGACATTCAAGCGCGCTTCAGGTGACGAACCCGTTAATTCGTCGCTGGCGACCTGGCCATCGATTGAAACGCTTTGCAACAGAGGTCGATCGGCGGCAGTGTGGTACTGCACCGTTCCGGATAGCGAGACATCTCCCGCCGGGACAATCGGTTGCACAAGTGACGAGAAGTCCTGAGTGTGAATCCGAACATCGTACCGGCCGTCGACGGTCGGATTGCTGTAATCGGACAGGTCCGCTTGAAGAGAAATGGAGGACGATCCTATTTTCAGCAAAGCCGATTGAAGAGAAAATCGATCGGAAGTCGCGCTGAACTTTGCGTCTAAACTATGCGGGAAGGCCGGTTCATTTCCATAGCGAAGCCGCCCGCTGATATAAGAGATTGACCCGCGATACTGACTTCTTATCGCGTCAAAATGAACCTCTGTCCTAAAACCATAAAGATCTGCGTCGACCGGAATTGTCGCATTGTTGTAAGTGATCTCACCCTTGGTTAGAAGCGTGTGCCCCACCGCCAGGTCGAAAACGTTCGTGTTTCCGCTTTTCTGCGGAGACTGAGGAAAGTTGCTTTTCCCAGCGCGATCGATCAGCACATGCGCTTCCGGATGTTCGATCAATAGTTCGCTGAGGGTAACTTTACGGTGAAGCAAAGACTGGATCTTCAGCTTTACCGTTAGTTCGTCGATATGCAACAAGGGAGGTTGAGCGGCGGTCTCATTGCCGTGAACTGTAATGTCGTGAAGATGCGCCGTCAGAGTTGCAAGCTGAAAGCCGAAATTTCCGATCTCCACCCGTCCGCCGGTGCTCTCATTCAAATCTTCTACGATCGCGCGGATTGCCAGCCTCTGAAAACTGGAAGTCCGCAAAAACAAAAGTCCACCCACAACCCCAGCGAAGATCAAGATGCAGAGAACCGCGAATGTCCAGCCCACGATCGTTCGCCATCGCATAGCCTTAAAATGCCTGCCCCAGAGTGATGAAGTACTCTGTAGGATTGATGCCCGGAACAGGGTTTAAGTTGTGGCCCAAATCGATGCGAATAGGCCCGATCGGTGTGTTGTAGCGTAATCCAATTCCAACTGTGTTTGTGTAGTTTCTCGCGAAGTTATTGAAGTTTATCGCACTGTAAACGTTTCCCCCGTCATAAAAAACAACGCCTCCAAGATTTTTCATCAGCCGGAGCGGAAAGCGTACTTCGGAATTGAGGATGAACAACTGGGTTCCGCCGACCGGCACTGTGACGTTCACGCACCCGGACTGATTCTGCAAAACATTGCAGAAGGGAACCAGGCGCTGCGGGCCGGCCTCGTCGATTGGGAATCCGCGCAGCGACGTTCCACCTCCGGAGAAATAAAGCTGACTGGTGGGGACAAAACTTCCCTCAAGCGCCTTCGCCAACCCCAGCCGCAAGCTGTTTGCGAACACCACGCCGTGGAATGGTTTGTAAAAAGCGTATTGTCCAAAAACTCTTGCGAAAGTTGCGCTCGATCCAAGCGCGGCCGGAGTAAAGCTCAAATTCAGGGTCGCAATGACCCCACGATGCGCATCCAGAGGCTTATCGCGCGTGTCGCGGATGAGAGTGCCGGACAACGTGGACAGGTGAATGTTTTGGTCCTGGGGCAACACCAGGCCCGGAACCAGCAAGTGCGCCAGCACCGTCTTGTTAAAATCGTAGCGCAACTGGAGCCGCGTATTGGTTTTTCGATTCAGAAGTCTCTCAACCTGAAATGCCAAGTCTCCGAGACTCGCCGCAAAAAGTGGATTCTCCGTCGTTCGCTCAAGCGAAAAACTGGCCAGAGAACTCCATTCCGAGCCAAAAAAGTGCGGCTGCAAATAGCTGGTGAGCGCTCGCTGATCCAGGCGTGAGAGCAATACCGAACCGCTTGCGGTTTCGCCCACTCCCCGCATATTCCGGCGTGTGAATTCGATCGAACCCAGTGGGCTGGCGAAGGTGGATTGACTGGGCGCAATCTGGTTATTGCCCAGCCCAACTGTGGGAAGTCCGGGTACGGCGACTGTACCCGTGGGAACGTTTCCTCCGCGATGCGAGACCTCGAATCCGAAGCCGTAGATAATTTCGTTGCGCTTGGCTTCGTGCACTTTTACCAGCGTGTCTTCTTCGGTCTGATCCGTAATCGGTTTCCTTGGGCCGACGCTGGACCAATCGAAAATGTTCAGGTTGTACAGGCGGGTTTCCGCTGCCAGCAGTCGACTTCTGTCCATCGGAGCCTCGGGAGGCAGGTTTGCCGTTTTCTTGATCAGAGAAAGCCGGGTATGCTTTTGTCCTAGGTAAACCACCTTGTCCACTCGGACCATTTGTTGCTCGCTGATCGCATAAGCGACGTCCACGCGATGAGGATCGTTCGGGTGGCGGCTTACCGTTGTCTTTACTTCCACATTGAGATAGCCGCGGTCCAGATAAGTGGCGGAGATTCGATTGCGATCGTCTGCCAGGCGCCGGCCCGAGAATGGCGTGCCGGATTTTATTTCGAAACCTTTTGGCGCTGTCAGTTGTTTCTCAGAGAGACTGCGGTTCCCCGTTACTTGAACATGATCGACGAGGGTTTGGATGCCCTCATCAATTTCAAAAGCAATATCGATCTTGGGCTCGTGATCCGTTACCTGCGCAACGACTTTGCCGTCTTCGTAACCTTTGTCACGATAGAACGCCAACAGATTGTCCGTGCTTTGTTTCAAGAGCTTTTGGCTAATGCTGCCGTGCGACCAGATGTGCGAGCGTTTGACCGCGACGAGAGCCCCCAACTCTTTCGCACGTATTCCGTAATTTCCGTGAAACGATATGCGATCTACCTTGTGTTTGGCTCCGCGATCAATTTTATATACGAGTAAAGTGCGATCGGGCTGCCGCTGCAAATCCGTGGTCACCTTTGCGTCGTAGAATCCCTTGTTCTGAAAATAGTCCGTGAGATTTCGCTCGCCTTCCTGCACCAGGTCTGAATCCACAGTACCCTCGGAGTAAATTGGAATAAGCTTCTTCATTTCCCGCGCCGACATAAATGGAATCGCAGAAAGACGAGCGCCCGTAGTGCGAACAACAACCATCGGGCCAATGTCCACCTTGAACGCGACGTCCACACGATTTGTGTCAGCGTGATATTGCGGTGGAGTCTCCTCGACCTTATTGGCCAAGCGATGCTGTTGCGCCAGATATTTCTTGATCAGCGCCGTTGCCGCTTTCATTCGTTCTGGGGTGTAAGTCTTGCCAGGTTTGAGCAGAGCGCCGGTCAGCCTGGCGCGCAGGGAGCGTAGTTTATGCAGCAACCATGTTTGCTCATAGTCGGCCGGACCTTTCAGTTCTACCGTTCCAATGCGGGCTTGCCGGCCCATTTGCACGGTGAAGGTAATATTCACTAACTGATTCGAATCGTCGATGTGCGACTGAGTGTGAACTTGCGCACGAAAATACCCGTTGTGATGAAGAAATTGCACCAAGGCTGCTTCCGCCACTGGAACGCGCGCCTGGTCGTAAGGATCTTCGTCCTGCATATTCGCAACTTGCAGCAGGCGGATATAGGGAAACGCTTTTGTGACTTCTTGAAAATCAACCGTACCCAGATAGTAGGCAGGCTCGAGAATGAAATTCAGCCGCAAACCTGAAATATCTGGAACCACATTGACACTAACTTTTTCGAAGTTTCCTCTTTGCTGAAGCACCGCAATGCTGGACTCGACAGCCTCCTGGGAATAAGGCTGGCCCGCTTTCTGCGACACATAGGCGCGCAGAGGTTCCACATCGCGATGTGGATTGGCTATCAGATCAATAGCGGTGACAGTTTGTCCATCATAGAAAGCTTGCGGGCCGATCGAGGAAACCTGCGCTCCCGCCCCGGCATGTGAAATGAACAGTAAAAAGAATAGTGCTTGCAATCGCATAAACGCGCCGGCTAATTAGTTGCAGCCACGACCATTATCGCGAATTGAACCGGGAAGATGTATCTGGCCCCAAAACGGATATTTCCGCAAGCAAAAATATGGGATGCCATTGAATGGAGATGAGTTGGTAGGACCGAATGGGAAACGGTTATGGGAAACAGCTGTTGGTGGTTCTTGCGCCGAAAGCGGTCTTCCCATGTGACGGCGACTTCCGCACCCGAAAGTTTCCAGGCTTAGATCAGTTCCGGTACCAACTTCGAGTCTTGCGTGAAGTCCGGCAATGCAAGGAAGAATTGTTGCTCCGCGGACGAAACTAAGTCCGCGACAGGCGGCGAAGCACGAGGCAATGTGAGATCAGATCCCTTCCAGGAACAGGGCTGAGTTTTTGGGAAGGTATCCCTCGCTCGCGTTCCTAAGCTTCGGGCATCATCTTTTTCGGATTTTGTAAAAGAACAAGCCCACTTGCGGCAGCTCTGGGAAATCGCGCCAAGCATAGCCGTTGCCTGCTCCCGGGACTCCAAATAACCTTCCCAAACCGGGTTGAGATCCTCAACCTCAACCCAGGAGACGGGTCATCGAGAAACCCAACGGATACCATGATTCGGTACCACTGGGCTACGCATGTCTCTCACTTTGCATCCCCTCCCTCTCGCTCACCGAATATCGGCGCTCGACAGCTCTGCTCGAATTCGGCGGTCTCCGCCCGAGGGCCGACTCTTGTTACGAATCGCGAACAAAAGAGCCTGCCGCACTAAAAAACGGCGAGGATCGTTGTAAAGTAACCAGCATCTCTCGTGGTCCTCCGGCCTCTGCAACGACTGCCTTCCCAATGTGTCGTCTCGCGTGGCCGTTGGGTTAATTCCAAGGGGGTATCCCTGCAACTCGGTCAGGCATTTTCAACTCGGTGGGAATAAGGAGGAAAACACGATGTCATACACACATTGGATCCGGTCTTTGGTTGCTCGGTATCTGCTCGCCCTGACTGATCGGAAGCGAATGCTCCTGCATCTTGTAAGTGGAGTCGCGATGATCGCTGCTTTCGTCACAGCATCATCGGCGCGGGCTCCGTTCTCCAGGGCTGCAAAAGTGTCGAGCCAAATCAATTTCGGCCCGAACGTTTATATATTCACTCCCAACATGCCGCTGAGCCAAATCCAGGAAACCGTCGACGCCGTGGCGACCCAACAAGTCCCCAACCAGTTCGGTACCCAGCGCTATGCGTTGCTGTTTGAGCCCGGCACCTACGGATCGAGCGCCACCCCCTTAAATTTTCAAGTCGGCTACTACACCACTGTGGCGGGCCTCGGCCAGTCTCCGAACGATGTTGTCATCAACGGCTCCATTGACGTGTACAACCAGTGCACCGGTGGCAGCTGCGTCGCTTCCGATAATTTCTGGCGATCCTTGTCGAACCTGACCATCAACGTATCCAATCCAACCTTTGGTTGCTACACCGGCGAGTTCTGGGCGGTCTCACAAGCTGCGCCCATTCGCCGGGTGCTGGTGAACGGGGCCGCCACCCTTATGGATTATTGCACCGGCCCATCCTATGCGAGCGGCGGCTTCATCGCCGATTCAGAGTTCGAGGGCGGCACCATCGTCAGTGGATCCCAGCAGCAATGGATCACTCGGAACAGCCAGATCGATGGCTGGACCAACGGCGTCTGGAATCAGGTCTTCTCCGGCGTCGTGGGCGCGCCTGCCCAGTGTTTCCCCCAAGATTCGTGCAGCGGACCATACACCACGCTCGCAACCAGTCCGGTAACCCGCGAAGAGCCCTATGTGTACATTGACTCCAACGGCAACTACAACGTCTTCGTCCCTTCTGTGCAGTTCAATTCCGCCGGTACAACATGGGCCAACGGCCAGACGCCAGGCTCGTCCATCCCAATCTCGCAGTTCTTTATTGCGCAGCCGACGAACTCCGCGACGCAAATCAACGCACAGTTATTCTTAGGCAAGAACCTCATACTTACTCCGGGTATCTATAACCTGAATCAGACTCTGTTGGTCACACGTCCCGATACGGTAGTGCTCGGAATCGGTTTCCCCACTCTGATTCCGGAGAACGGAATCGTGTCGATGATCGTCCTTCCTGCACAAGGCGTAATGGTTTCAGGAATGATTTTCGACGCCGGAATTCCGAACTCTCCTCTGCTTCTGCAGTTCGGAACTCCGCTCGGCCCAAGTTCCAGCTCTGACCCCTCTGCGCTGCAGGATGTCTTTTTCCGGATTGGCGGCGCGGAGCCGGGCCAGGCCAACGTTAGCCTTTCCGTCGGCAGCAACAACACCATCCTGGATGACATCTGGGCCTGGCGCGCCGACCACGGCAACGGCGTCGGTTGGACCGACAACACCGCCGACACTGGCCTGATCGTCACCGGCAACAACGTGACCGCCTACGGCCTTTTCGTTGAGCATTACCAGCAGTACGAGGTGATCTGGACCGGCAATGGCGGCACGGACATCTTCTTCCAAAACGAGATGCCTTACGATCCGCCCAGTCAGGCGGCATGGATGGAGGCTCCCGGTGTCGACGGCTGGGCAGCATTTAAAGTTACAGAAAATGTAACCAGCTTCAAGGGGTACGGCCTCGGCAGCTACAGCTTTTTTGATCAGGGCGTAAAAATCTATGCTGCAAATGCGTTTGAGGTTCCCACTACCCTCGCGCCAGCGAGCATGAATGATCTGCTCACGGTCTTTCTCTCCACCGCTGGGTTCGGTGGCATCCTGAATGTGATCGACAACACAGGAGGCCCGTCGACCATCGCCAACCCGGATGTTCCGGTCACGGTAGTGAGCTATCCTTGACACCTTAGGGTTTCATCTCTGTCGACCGATCAGGGTGCATCAAGCTCCGCCTCCGAGGGGGCGAGGTGTGGCGGTGATCGCGGGGGTTTGGCGGTATTCATTAAGCCGTGTTCGAGCGCCGCCGAGAGCGACGAACCCTATTTCTTCGTTTCCCGCTGGGCTCCTCCGAAGATAGTGGATACCAGAATGGAGACTTCCTCAACCGCTTCATCCAGTTCAAAGGAAAACAGCGCCAAGTCCATCTTGGCAAGATCGCGATGTTCCTGCAGGAGAATGGCCCACGCCGGGTCGCCCACTAGATCGACTTTGTGGCCTTCATAGTATCCATAGCCCATTCCGCGCACGCGGCACAGCAGGTCGCTCAAATGCACCAGGGCGATCAGGGGCTGAGCGGACTCCCCTTGTTCTGGCCTATGGTGGTGCGCGATCACTTGAACCGTATCGGGGCCGAGGTGCCATTTCTCGGCTAGCGCGCGTCCGGTTTCGCAGTGCGTGAATCCCATGGTAGCCAGTTCCGCCTCGTCAAAGGCAATCTGTTTCTGAGCGGCGTAGGCGGCCGCTTTGGCGAACTCCTTGGGAAAAGCGACGCAGTTCACCATGAAGCCAATGTCATGCAGCAGCCCGGCCATGTATGCTTTGTCGCCGTCGTCGCTATGGAGCTTCTCGCTGAACTTACGGCATACCATGGCGCAGCCCAGGGAATGCCGCCAGAAGACGGTGGGATCCAACGGCCAACCCTTGGTGGGAAAGGTATCCGCCAGGCAGCAGGTGAGAAGGATGGTTTGCACACGACGAAGCCCCAGACTGATGATCGCCGCCCGGATGGAATCCGGTGACTTCGCCAGGCCAAACAAGGGAGAGCTAGCCACCCGCAAACACTGCGCGGCGATGGTGTTGTCGTAGGAGACCAGCTTCACTACTTCGTCTAACTTTACCCGTTCCGGAGGCAGGTTCAGCAGTTCCAGTAGCGGCGCAAAAATTGTCGGGATGGAAGGCATGGTCTCGATCCCTTCCACACCTTTGCGAATTGTGGCATTAACCGATGTATTCATAGCTTCCCGCTTTTCAAGGATGGTTTCCAGTATGCGAGCGACCCGGGAAAGTGCACGAGACGAAAGTTGTCGTTCAGATTCAAAAGCGATTCCGATGTTCCCAGAAAGAAATAGCCCCCGAAATTGAGATTGCTGTAATAATGGTTGACCACTTTTCCCTTCGAGGGCCCGTCAAAATATATGAGGACGTTGCAGCAAAAGATCAAATCCATTCCTTTCATAAACAACATCCGGGAGTCGTCTTGCAGGTTCAGGCGGCTGAAGGTGATTAATTTTTTTACTTCCGGACGGACCTCCAGTTTCTTCTCGTCGACCTGAACGAAGTATTTGCGTTTGAAGAGTTCCGGGGTCGCGCGCAGCGCATAGTCGCCGTAGACGCCGGCCTTGGCCGTTTCGACGGAGCGGTCATTTAAATCGGTGGCGAGGATTTCCACGGTCCAGCCCTTCAGCAGACGATCGCTTTCCTCGAGCATATTCATGGCCAGGGTATAGGGCTCTTCTCCGGTGGAGCAGCCTGCGCTCCAGATGCGCAACCTTTTGACGATCTGCTTGGTTTTCTCCTGCACCAGCTCGGGAAGAATCACTTTTCGCAGAGCGTCGAGTTGGGGCGGACTGCGGAACAGGCAGGTTTCCCCGATCGTCACTTCGTTGAGCAACTGCCGGAGTTCAGCCTCCCGGCTGGAGTGCGCAGTCAACAGATCCCAATATTCCCGCGGAGTGCGGACTGACAGATGTTTCATCCGCCTCCCGCAAGCGTCCGCCATCAGGTAGAGCTTTTCCTCCAGTTGAAAAATGCCGCACACCTTATAGACCAGGTCGCGAATTTGCCGAAAGACCGGGTCGATGGGTGTGGCACTCTTGGCAGGGGACGCCGCGGTGATTGTGCTCGTCATTTGGATCGCTCCAGAATAAGAGATTGGCTCTGAGTGGGGGCTGCGGCGGGCGAGCGGCTCTCGACCACGCGGCGGGTGATTTCCTGGCTCAACTGCTCGAGCGGATAAACCGCATCCGCCTGGCCCGCGGCATGCACCAAGCCGGGCATGCCCCAGACCACGGAGGAAGCTTCGTCCTGAATAATAACCTCGCCGCCGCGCTCGCGGATGCGTTGCGCTCCATGCACGCCGTCGGAGCCCATTCCGGTCATGACCACGCCCAGCACACTTTCCCCGTAGATTTCGGCCACGGAACGAAACAGCACATCCACCGCGGGACGGCAGGAATTTTCCGGCGCGTCCTGATTCAACTCCAGACGGGAACCTGCGGCGGTGCGCTTGACCGTCATATGAAAATTTCCGGGAGCGATCCAGGCCTGTCCCGGAGAAAGAACGATTCCGGCGCTGCCCTCATGAATCGGAATCGCCGAGTGAGAGCCCAGCCTTTCCGCCAGCAGGCGTGTGAAAATGGGTGGCATATGTTGCACCAAAACGATGGGAACGGGAAAATCTTTGGGAATCCGAGGCAACACTTCCGCCAGCGCGTTCGGGCCGCCGGTCGAGGTGCCGATGGTCACGATTTCAATGCGGCGATGGGTGCGCCTTCGTACTGGCGCCGGTGCCCGCGGCGGCGGCAACGAGGTAACCATTCCCACTCGGTGCGCGCATAGCGCTTTGATCTTCGGAATCAATTCGGCCCGAATCGCCGCGACTGCCGCCGCCGGGCTTCCGGTATTGCTGGGCTTGGTGGCATAGTCGGATGCGCCCAACGACAAGGCGTCCAGAGTCGCTCCCGCCCCCCGTTCTGTGAGGGTGCTGAACATCACGACTGGCAACTTGCGATCCACCTTGCGGAGTTCGGCCAGCGTCTCCAGGCCGTTCAGCACTGGCATCTCGACGTCGAGCGTAACCAGGTCCGGATGTAGCTGCGCAATTTTTGCCAGAGCGATGTGTCCGTCACTGGCCGTGCCGACCACTTCGATTTGCGGATCTGCCGACAAGATTTCGCATAACACTTTGCGCATCACCACGGAATCGTCGACCACGAGGATACGAATTGGATTCATTTCAATATTGCAGATATGCTGCTCCAACAGCCGGTTTTGTACGAATCTATGAACCCGCGCGTGCCCCCATGGTGCGTGCCGCCTCGCCTTGGGCGTGGATATTCCCGCGGCTCTCGGCGTTGATCTTGAACTGCTCGACCAGCCGGCGGAGTTCAGCCGAGGTTTCCACCAACTGCTGCGCTGCCTTCTGCGTGTCCGTGGCCCCGTGCGATGTGCTCTCCGCNNTTGATCACTTCGCTGATGGAGGCAATCGCCTCGACGGCCGCTTTAGTGTCGGTCTGAATGGCTCCGATCTTCCGGCTGATATCTTCGGTGGCCTTGGCGGTTTCTTTGGCCAACTCTTTTACTTCGTTCGCGACCACGGCAAAACCTTTACCCGCTTCCCCGGCGCGGGCAGCTTCGATAGTGGCGTTCAACGCGAGCAAGTTGGTTTGCTGCGCGATGGAAGTGATGACTTTGATGACCTGGCCAATCTCGTTCGAGGACTCGCCCAATTTGGACACGGTCGC
>PKVZ01000038.1:0-1839 GCA_003131635.1 Acidobacteriaceae bacterium | reverse complement strand
GGAGAGTTGCTCGCTGGCAGCGGCCACGTGGAGGGACGTTTCGGCGACGGCCTGGACTGTCTTTCGCAAATTGTTTTTCATGGTATTCAGGGCCGAGGTAGCTTCTCCAATTTCGTCGTCGCTCGCTACCTGCAGATCTTCCATCGCCAAATCATTGCGGGCAATCTTGTCAGCCAGATCGACGGCAGATGCCAACGGCTTCGTGACCAGTTTTCGCACCAGGAAGAACACGACGGCGGCAGCGGCCAGCAGCGTGAGAAAACTGATTAGAAAGAGTGAAATCGAATTGGAGCGGGCGGTTTGGACCAGACCCTCCGCCGAAGCGCTTATGGCAAAGGCCCCGCGCAGGTCACCTGCCTTCATGCCCTCCTTCGTGTAGCCAAACGGGTCCTTCTCTCCAACGGGCCCACCGTGACACACCAGGCAGTCCGAGGTGAGGCGGACGGGTTGGGCGTAGCGCATCACATCCTCTCCGTTCTCCACTCTTCGTTCGGAATACTCCTTTAGGGATGAATCCTTCTGGAAGTTTTCGAGAGCCCGCCGTTCGAATTCATCCGGTTGATTCTTGGGATTGCGCGGGGTCAGAGATGGGGTATGGAACGTCATCTTTTGCGCCTCAGCGTACCGCTGGGCGACGTTCCAGGCCACGACTACCGGCACCTGCTGCACATGCTTGAAGTTTTTCTCCGGCACCATTAGATCAATATTCTCGGAGAACCATGCGCGGGTGGCGTTGGCCATGCCGACAATCTGGCGCACTTTGTCCCGAAACGCTTCTTCCGCCTGTTGGTTCACCCGGCGCTGGGTAATCCAAAAACTGACCGCAGAGGTCAGCACCAGGGTGGCCACGATCGCTGCCACAATCTTTACCGTTAGCCGCGCCTTCTTCAGCATTACATCCTCTCAGCGGGCGGGACTCTCTGTGCTCACCGACTCCCGGAGCGCCGGGACCGGGGCACATGCACCGGCCCTTAGTTCCTAATCGGCGAAAAACAGGGAGGTCTTTAAGACATCAACTTCTCTCATCTCTGCTCACATTCCTGCCCCGGCTGCCCGGCTTTGCAATGCATGCGACGCCACGGACGCTTCACCAGTGTTGATCTTGAACTGCTCGACCAATCGCCGCAGCTCGGCCGAAGTTTCCACCAACTGCTGCGCTGCCTTCTGCGTGTCGCCGGCCCCGTGCGACGTGCTCTCCGCGGCCTGGGCTACGCCTGCGATGTTGCTGGTGATTTCTCCGCTGCCGTGCGCCGCTTCGCTTACGTTGCGCGCCATCTC
Source organism: Acidobacteriaceae bacterium (assembly GCA_003131635.1). GTDB lineage: Bacteria > Acidobacteriota > Terriglobia > Terriglobales > Acidobacteriaceae > Sulfotelmatobacter. Next base: position 561 of record PKVZ01000038.1, on the reverse strand, counting down.
GTTAGTCGTTGCATTCTGTTCTTCCACCGCCGTGGCAATGGTGTTCGAAATGCCGTTTACCTGGTTGATCACTTCACTGATTGAGGCAATCGCTTCGACGGCGGCTTTGGTGTCGGTCTGAATCGCCTCGATCTTCCGGCTGATGTCTTCCGTTGCCTTGGCTGTTTCCTTGGCAAGTTCTTTTACTTCGTTGGCGACCACGGCGAAACCTTTGCCGGCTTCTCCGGCGCGGGCGGCTTCAATGGTCGCGTTCAACGCGAGCAAGTTGGTTTGCTGCGCGATCGATGTAATAACCTTGATGACTTGGCCAATCTCGTTCGAGGACTCGCCTAATTTGGACACGGTCGCGGTGGTGCTTTCAGCGACTCGGACGGCAGAAGTGGCGATCTTGGCGGCTTCGCTGGCATTTTTGGCGATTTCCTTGATGCTGGCACCCATCTCTTCGGCCCCGGTGGCGACCGTCTGCAGGTTCTGGCTGACGTGTTCGGCAGCGGAAGAAACGACTTTCGCCTGTGCCGAAGTTTCCTCGGAGTTGGCGGTGATCTGCTGGCTGGTGCTGGA
>PKVZ01000042.1:9951-15226 GCA_003131635.1 Acidobacteriaceae bacterium | reverse complement strand
AGGAGGAATTTTCGGAATGGCTGACGCCACGCTGCAACATAACGCCGCTGCCGTGCATGGGGTCGCGGGCGAGTACGAGGCTCCGCTGTTTGGGGCTTACTCGAAGAAGGTTGGGATGTGGCTGTTTCTGGCCTCCGACTCGCTGACGTTCGGAGCGCTGCTGTTTGCCTTCAGTTACAACCGGATTTATACGGCGTGGCCGACGCCGTTTGGCAAAGACAGCATCATCAATGCGACTGTGATGACGGCGTGTCTGCTGTCGAGTTCGCTGACGATGGTGATGGCGGTGTTCGCCGCGCAGAGGCATGATCGGGCATGGACGCGGAACTGGCTGCTGGCGACGATGGCTTTCGGCACGGCGTTTATCGTGCTGCATGGAATGGAGTGGACGAAGTTAATCCACGAAGGATTGACGCTGCCGGGATTTCCCAAGCCCGCGGGGCAGGAGGCGGGCGAGTACGCGAAGATCTCGGTGGGCGTACCGCAGTTTGCGTCTACGTTCTTCACCCTGACTGCGATGCACATGTTGCATGTGACGATCGGCGTGATCTATTTGGGCGTGGTGGCGCTGCGGAAATGGTTTCTGCCGATCCTGGGCGTGCTGTGGCTGGGGGCATACTTCTTGATTCCGGCGGACAATGTTTTTCATTACGGCGTGCATGCGCTGCTGCTTGGGCTAATCGTTTCGAGCATTATTATTTTCTTGAAACCAAAGGATTATGACGCGCATGACGTGGAAGTCTCCGGACTGTATTGGCATTTTGTGGATTTGGTTTGGATGTTTATCTTCCCGCTGGTTTATTTGATGTCGACCAAGGTTTAGCCGCGAGGCTGACATCAGCGGCTAAAGCCGCCGATGGGAAGGAAAGCGTGATCGCAGCGCTTAAAGCGCTGCGCCACCCAAAATCAGCTNNGAGGTCTGGCTGGGCTACAGGCAGATCTTTGAGCCGGTGCGTATGCTGGAGGCGCTGCTGATATTGTCCGTGATCAAGTCGGCGTTGATCATTGCCTACTTCATGCATTTGAAGTTTGAGAAAGCTTTGATGCGCTGGATGCTGGTGATCTCTGTGACTGGGTGTTTTGTGATTATGTATTTCTTCTTTTTCCCGGATGCGGGGCGTATTTTGCGTTTGGGCGTTCGATAGAGTTTCAGGAATCGCGATGAAGTTTCTGCAAAGCAAAATTCGTGTCGTAGCATTGCTTGGGATCGCATTGTTTGGGATCGTGGGATTCGCCAGCATGCCCGCGCTGGGGCAGGGTTGCGCGATGTGCAACGCGGTGGCGAGGAGCACGCCCAAGGAGGGTCAACGGGCGTTAAACCGGGCGATTCTGGTGATGCTGGTTCCGCCGATTGGAATCATGGTATTGGGCGTGGGATTTGCATTCCGGTATGGCAAGCGGCGGGACGAAGATCAGGAGCGCGGCGAGGGGTAAAGTTAGCTGCAACCGACAAGAGTGTCCGTCCCGCACAGGCCTCGGTCCCACATAAACATCCACAGGAAGTTCTCAGGCAGCCGCCGTGGCGGTCAACCTCTGCTCCATAGTTGCAGCTTCGCGGGCGCCGGTGTGGCGCAACACTTCGCAGGCCCACATAGTTTTTGCACTCTCCGGGCAGGACACGTATACCAGCACGCCCAGCTGGTTCTCAAAGCGGGCGGCTTCGTCGTCCGAAAATCCAAGGCCCACCAGAGTTCGGGCATTGCCACAAAGGCTGGGGCCTTCGCGTGAAACCATCAAAGCGCGGAAGAAAGCCTGCGACCTGATGAAGAAACCGACGGTTGGAATGAGCACGGCACCAAAGCCAGAGAGCCAGCCGATGAGTCCAGCAGTGACGGCATTCGATGCGCATTCCGAATTGAACAGGCTGGCATCGCGCACCAAAGCTGCGATGGGATGGGTGGGCGAGAGCATCATGCAAATGTCTTCGTTGTCGAAGCCAGCTTGATTCAGAGTGTGCACGACTTCATTGAGGGCAACTTCCTGGGAATACATTCCGTAGGCGGCGGCTGTGTTGAGCGACATATTGAATACTCCACGTCGACGAATATTTTTCGTGCTGACTTCTGCTGACCGGGAGACATTCGGCTTAATTCTTGAATTGACGTTTCAGCGGATGAAAAGGGTAGTACGCGGCTACCCACCTTACTGGATCAATCGGAGGTTACGCTTCTCCGGTAAAGTTGAAACTAGGGTAGATCATGTAGGGGTGGTCTGTTTACAGAGAATTCACAAAAGTGAACTGGGTTGGGCCTCGATTTTCGGGGTGCGGCGTCGGTGGACCGCGGCAGGTGGCGTCCGTGCACGGCTTAAGAGGCTACGGAAAAAGTCTATTGACGGGGTTGAACGTGCCTCAGCGGCTTCTATGAGACGGCTGGTACGTGTCAAGGTCTAAGTCGTTGATCTTCATATTTTTCCTTATGGGCGGTTTTGGTTTTGCGTAGTGGGTGTCCATTCATCTCGGCGCTTCTATCCGCACTGGTTTGAGCCCGCTGTGGGGTTCGGTGCATGGTGGTGTCCGGTAGCGATGAAAGGGCGCTGCTATCTAAAGCGCGGCCTCCAAGGGCCAAGCCGCTGGTCGCACTCGCCAGAGCAAAAACGAGTTTTTTTGCAGCCTCTGAAGCCGTGGCCTTCCCGAGACTATTTTATGAGACAGCTTCCGATGTGTACGTTATCGTACACAAGAATGTACGGTAGGGACCTGACATCGGCCTACGGAATTTGTGATGACAGCATAGGTTCGCTACCGTATGGACAGGGCGAGGGAGGAGTTGGAAGCTAGGCGGAAGTGCCTTCCCGACGACTGGATGACCGCATCCGCGAGTTGTGCCTTAAGGCGCTAACGGCAGAAGACTGCGAAATGGAGGCGGTTTTTTCCGAGCTAAAATCGGCGCTTCGAGAACATACGGAACGGCTGAGGAAATTGCTGGCCATCAAACTGGTAAACCGGAGTAAAGATCAGCCGTTAGAGCGGCGGTCGGCATGAAAGGGTGCTGTGTGCGCTAGCGTACAGACACAGGGTTAGAGCAGGTATACGCTTGCGCCGTCTGAGGAGTATCAGGAGGAGTATCGATATGAATGATCCGCTTGCTCGAGGTCCGGCATCGTCCGGAGTGAGTTTTGGCGGTCAGTCGTTCGGCGATCAGTCCCTCGGCGGTCAGGCCGGGGTTGCGCGTTGCAGCATCTGCGAGCTGCCGGTGAGTCTGGAAACTGCCAAGACCGACGAATACGGTAGAGCAATTCATGAAGAGTGCTATGCGAGCAAGATGGGATTGAATGCAGCCGGAAGCCCGTCTGCGGCTTGATGGCGTGGCGGAAGCGCGGGTCCGATTCTGCGGGCCGAGATCGGAGTCATGCTAGCAGGAGAAGGTAATTCCTCTGTGGTGAGAATCCCATTTCTCGCAAAAAAGGCGAAAAGTGGGGCACCACATCCACTCCTCCACCTCCTCCATCCCTTCACCCCTTTACCGCTCCATCCCTTTACACCTTCACCCCTCGGTTAACCAATTCGTAAACCGGCTTTGTTACAATTTCATCTTATGAGCCCACAGGCGTCATTCGTTGATGTTCCGGCGGCGATTGAGGAGATCCGCGCCGGCCGCATGATTGTGGTGGTGGACGATGAGGATCGCGAAAATGAGGGCGATCTGACTCTGGCGGCGGAGAAAGTTACTCCGGAAGCGATCAACTTCATGGCGAAGTATGGACGCGGGCTGGTATGCCTGGCGATGACGGAGGAGCGGCTGGATCATCTGCGGTTGGGGCCGATGACGGCGGAGAATACGTCGCAATATGGGACGGCGTTTTGCGAGGCGATCGATGCGCGGGTGGGAGTGACGACGGGAATATCGGCGTATGACCGGGCGCGCACGATACAGGTGGCGATCGATCCGGCGACGAAAGCGTCGGATTTGGCGAGGCCGGGACATGTTTTTCCGCTGCGGGCACGGAAGGGCGGAGTGCTGGTGCGGGCGGGGCAGACTGAGGCTTCGGTGGACTTGGCGCGGCTGGCGGGGATGGTTCCGGCGGGGATTATTTGCGAGATCATGAAGGATGACGGGACCATGGCGCGGGTTCCGGACCTGATGGAGTTTTGCCACGAGCATGGAATGAAGATGCTGACGGTGGCGGAGTTGATCCGGTACCGCATGGCGCATGAACGCTATGTGCATCGCGTGGGCGAGGCGCTGGTGGAAACGGAGTTTGGCGAATTTCGGCTGATTGCTTATGAGAGCGAAGTGGATGGGGGAGAATCGCACGTGGCGCTGATTAAGGGAGAAATGCCTGGCGGCAATGTGGAAGGCGTTACTGCGAAAACCGATGAGCCGGTGCTGGTGCGCATGCATGCGCACTGCCTGATGGGCGACGTTTTTGGATCGACCGGGTGCGAATGCCACGCCACGCTGCAAGGAGCTTTGCGGCGGATTGCGCAGGAAGGGCGCGGAGCTTTGATTTATCTGCATCAGACTTCGCAGGGATTTTCTAAGGAGAAGATTGGAGAGCGGACGGCGCTGACCTTTCATAAGGGAAGGAAGTTACCGTCGCTGCTGGATAACGAAAAGCAGACGCAGCGGGAGATTGGGATTGGGGCGCAGATTCTTTCGGATTTGAATTTGAGGCGGATCCGGCTGCTGACGAACCGTCCGAAGAAAGTTGCGGCGCTGGAGGGATTTGGGATTGAGATTGTGGATCAGGTGGCGGTGGAGCTGGTGGGGATTGGGTGATTGAGTGATTGGGTTATTGGGCGATTGAAAAGGCAAGGCGACTGAGAAAGCAGGGCAGAATCAGCTGATCACTCGATGGCTCAATCGGCGTTTTCAAGGCGAAGACCGTTTGAGACAGAAAGCGGACAGACGGGACGTTCGGCAATTCCCAGTTTCTGAGAAAACCTGAAAGCGTCCCGTGCTGGCCCCAGTTGTCGTCGTCCTTTTTTTGTCTCCAGTTTTCCAGCTTCTTAGTTTTCTAGTTCCTTCCGCGGACCAGGTTGATCAGGTTTGACTTGGAAGACGGTGCCATTGCCGACTTCTCCACCGCCGGTGGAAGTGCCGTAGAGGATTCCGCGGGAGTTGATGATCAAGCCCGCCTGCGGATATCCAGCGTCGTTGTTAGTGCCGCCGAAGCTGTAGAGTTTGGATTCGGGCCAGCCTCCGCCAACCGACGGGCTCAATTCGTAGAAGGTTCCGACGCCGCCGTAGCTTTGCCCGTATTTGCCGCCGTCGTAGGTGGTTCCGTAGAGGTTTCCGGCGGTGTCGAAGACGACCTCGCCTTCGGGATTGGC
>PKVZ01000042.1:0-9848 GCA_003131635.1 Acidobacteriaceae bacterium | reverse complement strand
GCGTCGAGGGCGACGCCGCCAGAAACCTGGACGCCGTCAGTGCCGGAAGCAAAGCTGTGCACAACCTGCTCCGTCCAGCCGCCGCCGGTTTGGGGGGAAAGCTCGAACACGGTGCCGCCACCTTCTTCGCCGGTGCCGTAGGCGCCTCCATAGGCGGTGGTTCCGTAGAGATTTCCGGCGGCGTCGAAGATCATCTGGGCGTAAGGAAAGATTCCATCGCCGGTAGCGCCGAAGCTATGGATCACGGTTTCCGTCCAGCTACCGCCCGTCGTTGGAGAAAGTTCGAAGGCCGTGCCTAAGCCGTTAGCACCGCCGCCGGTGGTGGTTCCGTAGAGGTTGCCGGCGGAGTCCAGAACCAGGCCGCCGTTGGGATTGGTTCCGTTCGCAGAGCTGTCAAAGCTGTAAATCGTTTTTTCGTTCCAACCGCCGAGGCCGTTAGGCCCGAGTGCGAAGACGAGGCCGCCGTTTACGTCGCCGCCACCCGGTGTGGAGCCGTAAAGATTGCCGTGTGAGTCCATCACAAGCCTGCATTGCGGTCTGGAACCGTTGCCGGTGCCGGAAAAGCTAGCTAAAACTTTCTCCTGCGCGTGCGCCAGAGAAGTGACGACGAGCAGGGCGAGAAGCGTGATTGAGCGGGGAATTTGAAGGGTGGGCAAGGAGAATCTTTGAGAAGACATAGTTTCACCTTTCAGTCGGGAGTTCGTTGGGGGAGCTTCGTAGCCGGGAGCAGCGGGGCACAGTAGGTGCAGGCCGGAGTCTTCCGGAGCGGAGGCGATGATCTTAGCGAAGGGGTGGGATGGTGTCAAGCAGGGCGGGTGACACGGTAGTGTCTGCAACGCACATTTCAGACACTACCGGGTGACACGTACTGTCCTAGTTTCGCAGAGAAAAGCCTTTAACCGCGAAGTGCGCAAAGGATCGCAAAGGTCGCGAAGAAAAGCAAAATCGAAATNNGGCTTGCGCACCACCACTTCAGCATCACGAATGAAAAACTGGGCGGAACATTGTTCGGAGCCGCAGATGACGGGGACGAGACCGTTGATCTGGCGGCGGGTGATGAGGCCGAGCATGCCGCAGGACGGGCAGGCGAGCACGGCCCAGTAGGGATCTTCTTTTTCGCCGACTTCGCCGGCGTTTTCCAAGACAAAGACGGTTCCGGGTTGCATCTGTTCCGGGATCCATTCGTTGATCAAGTCCAGTTCGCCGACCATGTTTCCCCCTTGTGAAGCGCGCTTTGCGGAGCAACTGTTTTACAAGAAGCTTGTCAAGAAACCTTTCTAGCACGTCGACGCTCGGGCGACGCTATTACGGAAGTACTCGCTTTTCTGGCGAGGAGCTCGGCGCGGACCTGACGGACGGCGTCGGTGAGGCAAACGCCGAGAATGGGCTGCGTGGAATTTTTCAGGATATCGACGATTTGCCGCGCCGATGTTTCGAGATAGAGGTGGGTGCCATCGGTGAGCAGGTGAACGTCGGAGGTGCGGCCGACGATTTCGGCGAGGCGTTTGCCGAACTCGCGGTCCAGAAAGCGCATGACCTTTCGTACCCCCTGCAGGGAGAAGCCCTTGCGGCGAAGCTCGCAGATGACGGCGATTTCGGTGAGGTTCTGCAGGGAATAGAGGCGGCGATGGCCTTCGCGTTCGGGCTTGACGACGCCGCGCTCGTCCCACCACTGGAGCTGGCGGGCGGTGATGCCGGTCAGGGCTATGACGTCATGAGATGGAAAACGATCTTTCATGCTTCAGCTCTGCATTCGTCCCTGCATTTGTCCCCAAGTATGTTTGAAACAATTTGCGAGTTAAATGTTTGAAACATTTTAGATGTGAGCGGGCGGGAGTCAATGGAGAATCGGTGGGGAGGGGTTAACTAAGAGAGCACGGGGAAGGTTTTGTAATTTGGTAATTGGGTAATTTTGTAATTGAAGGCTAGGTGCACGAGCCGCCGCCTACGAAGTGGACTATTTCGAGTTGGTCACCATCTTTGAGGGTGGTTTGAGGCCAACGATCGCGGGGGGCAATTTCGCGGTTGAGTTCGACGGCTACGCGGTCGGACTTCATGTTGAGGGATTGGATCAGAGCGGCGAGGGTGAACGCGGCTGGCGGCGCGGGGTCTGGGAAGGTGCGGGGTTCACCGTTAATGTGCAGGTTCATGGCAGGTGAAATCTCATCGTGAAAGTCGGCTCGAGGCTAGTTTAGCAGTCCTGCCGGAGACTGGACTTGGCGGGCGTCTATTCAGGCCCGTACTTCCACAGGTCGTTGAGATAGCTCGACGCCCCGGTCGAGTCGTAACCGTTCCCCCCGAAGAGCCAGAGATTTCCGGACGCATCGGTCCAAGTGGTAGCGCTGTTTCGCGCCCCGGGAACGTTGCCTGGCGCAGCCGCGCCCAAGGTCCCATATGATCCTTGTTGGTTGACCACGTTCGATCCGCCCATCCATGTCCATTCGCCGGCACTATACTTCCACAGGTCGTTGAGGTTTCCGCTTTGCCCGGTCGAATCGAGGCCGTAGCCGCCAAGGAGCCAGGCGTTGCCCAAAGGATCGGTCCAACTAACGAGGTTCTGTCGCGCCCCGGGAACGCTGCCTGGGGCGGTCGCGCCCAAGGTCCCATATGATCCCGGTTGGTTGACCACGTTCGATCCGCCCATCCATGTCCATTCGCCCGCGCTATACTTCCATAGGTCGTTGAGGTCGTCGCTTGCCCCGACCGAGTCGAGACCGTTCCCACCGAAAAGCCAGAAATTTCCGGAGGCGTCGGTCCAGCTAACAGCACTGTTTCGCGCTCCGGGAACATTGCTAGAGGCGGCTGTCCCCTGAATCCCATACGTCCCGGGTTGGCCATACACGTTCGAGCCACCCATCCAAGTCCATTCACCCGCGCTATACTTCCACAGGTCGTTGAAATTTCCGCTTCCCGCGGAAGAGCCAAAACCATACCCGCCGAAAAGCCAAAGGTTGCCGGCCGCGTCGGTCCAGTTCACAGCTTCGACTCGAGCTCCGGGAATGTTGCCGGGAGCAGCCGTGCCCTGAGTTCCGTAGGTCCCCAGTTGGTTGGGCAAGTTTGACCCACCCATCCAAGTCCATTCACCCGCGCTATACTTCCACAGGTCGTTGAGGAAACCGCCAGTATTTGTGGAGTCGTCGTGGTCGGTCCCCCCGAACAGCCAAAAATTTCCGGACGCATCGGTCCAACTGACACCGCTGTCTCGTGCCCCGGGAATATTGCCTGGGGCGGCCGCACCCAAGGTGCCGAATACTCCCGGTTGGTTGACTACGTTCGCCCCGCCCATCCATATCCATTCACCCGCACTATACTTCCACAGGTCGTTGAGGTCTCCGACTTGTCCAGTCGAATCGAAACCGTACCCGCCAAAGAGCCAGAGGTTTCCCAGCGCATCAGTCCAACCAACGGGGTTCTGTCGCGCCCCGGGAACGTTGGTGGGTGAGGCGGTTCCCAGAGATCCGTAGACTCCGGGTTGATTGACGAGGTTCGCGCCGCTGACCCAAGTCCACTCGTTATTCGCAGCGTTTGTGCAGACAACCTGAATGGTTGTGACATTGGCGTTTGCCGTGCCGGTGCCATTCGATACTCCGCACCCTTGCGTTGGATTGGACGGCTGCGTCGCAACCGACACGTCGTAGGTCGCACCACTATTGACTGGTGTAGAGAATGTGAAACTCCCATTGCCGCCGATCGGCAGATTGTTGCCTGCATTGTTCTGCAGTACGAGACCTGTGCCTGAGAGGCCGGAGACGGTGCCGCCGATGGTGTAGGTGGTTGGAGGTGTATTGCCACTCGGTGGGCTCACTACGGGTGAGCTGCCACCGCAAGCTACCGAGACCAGCGTAGCTACTTCAGTAGTCAGGACGAGAAGAAGGGTCCGACTAATCGTCTCAGAAAGTGAGACGCGGGATCGCGCGGTTGTGCCGCGTTTTGTGATGCGCAGTCTAATCATGAGTTACTTTGACTATCTTGCGAGAAAAATACAGGGGGAAGGGTTTAATGCACGGGGATTATGACGTTGCTGGAAATGGTTGTCAAGGAAAAATGAGGGGATGTCATGCCACAATAGAAATGTCCCCGTCTTCGACATGGCGCGTGCCTAGGGCGGGTTCAATGCACATTTTCTCGCCGAGGCATACAACTGAATTTCCCGCCGGAGAGATGCGGTCGCGAAAAAGGTAGATGATTAGAGGCGAGTTCACTCGGTTTGCGCCTCCATGTAAGAACGCAAAATCGCGTTGATCCTTGTCTGATAGCCACGGCCATTTTTTTTCAACCATTGGACGACATCGTGATCGATCCGGATGGTAAGACGGTCCTTGGGCGCGGGCATGACCAGACGGGCGGCCTTCCAGAATGACTTGCCAAGTTTAGGAATATCGGCGAAGTCGATGTCGGTATCGCGCAAAGCACGCAGTTGTTTAAGGTCGGTGGCTCCCTTTGGCCGCGTTCGTGAGGTGCTTTGAGTATTCTTGCCTTTCATCGCGATGTGCCTTCCTGGCTGAGATGATCCGGCGGTAGTTGCCTCTGGTCACATAAACGACCACGACTTCAACGTCTTCCAGCAGGCCAACAGCCAACGTCCGCTCTTCCCCGTGCCGGCGCTGCGCTTTTTCAAATACCGGGCCATCAAAAATGCGAGTAGCGTCCGCGAAGTCAATGAGATGCTTCGTGAGATTGGCCTGACGCTTGGCTTCGTCCCACTCGAAAAGCATGGTCATTGTCAGTCGCACTCACTTCATATGTACGATCTGTACATACATAGGCTGCTGATGTCAAGCTGAAAGAAAAGGCCGAGCGATTCGAACCGAATCCATTGGACTTATTCCGCTTTCCGCAGGGCAAACTTCCGCGTTACAGTGCGGCCTTCGTGGTTGGCCTGGACCATTACCGAGGAATCGGGGAGGGCGGCTTCGTCGACCTGCAAGGAAATTTCGGCGGCGCCGGTGGAATCGGTGACGGCCTGGGTATAAAAGGGTGCGGCGCCGGCGCGGGCGAAGCGGAAGGTGAGACGGGCGCTGGGGACGGCGGTTCCGTCCTCGGCGACTCGCAAGCGCATGGTGAGATTACCGTCGGCGTGAACCGAGGAGGCGTTCTCCCATTGGACGTCCAGTTGTTTGATGGCGGCCAGGGTTTCGGTTTCGGCGCGGTCGAGGACGTCATCCAACTTGCCTTCGCGAATGGCTTCGAGGACGAGGCGATGCTGGTCGCGCAACTGCTGCTCTTTTTGAGCGTCACCTAAGCTGGCTTCCAGGGCGGAGTTGGCGTAGGAGATTGCCTTCTTGCCGATACATCGGCCGCGCATGAAGACCTGGGTCTGGAGCAATTTCTCGCTTTCGCGGGCTTCGCTCTGCACGTGGTAGATGGTGTCGCCGTGTTTGACGTCGGTATTGAAGCCGAAGATCATAAAAGATTTGTAATTGGGTAATTTGGCAATTTTGTAATTTAACCAACCCGCCGCGCGGTGTGTTGAGTCGCTGTAAAGATTGCGCTCAGTTCATGCGCTTCTTTCAAAATGTCCTCGCAACGCTTGCTAGATACGATATCGCGGTCGGATAACATCTCCAGCCAAAAGATAGTTTCGTCCGCTTCCTCCACGACCAGCCCAATCTTAGCGATCCATTCGGCCCTTGATCTTCCTCTTCATGCCGCTCGATAATTCGCCGTGATCGACGTGCCGCATCGCAACAGTTGTTTGCCCAGTACTTGGGAATCGGCCGTGTGGGGCAAGGATCGATAAAGCTTTACGATTCGAATCGCGAATGCCTTCGTCCGGCCGCGCAATTCCTCGGGCGCCGTCGACATCATCACCCCGATTTCCTAAGTAGCTAGACTACTCGATTACACATTCCCAAATTGCAAAATTCTCAAATTGCCAAATTGTTTGTGGTTCCCTTGACACTCGCGCGCACCAGCACCTAATCTAGAATGTTTAGATAACGCTTGGCGCAAATTATATATACGCTCTCCCATGCCAGACAATTACTTCGCAAGCTACCTGCCATTCCTGATCCACGTCCTGCTGGCGGGAGGGATTGCGACTGCCATTATCTCGCTTTCCTGGCTGATTGGGCAGCGGAAACCGACTCGGGCGAAAATGGAGGCTTACGAGTGCGGAATGCATCCGGTCGGCGACTCGCGCGGGCGCTTCTCGGTGAAGTTCTATCTGGTGGCGATGCTGTTCATTCTGTTCGATGTTGAGGCGGTTTTTCTTTATCCCTGGGCCGTGATCCTGCACGATCTCAAGCATTTTGGTCTGTGGGAAATGTTTGTATACATCGGGATCGTTCTGGTGGGATTTTTTTATGTGTGGAAGAAGGGCGTGCTGGACTGGGGCCCTGACGTGGTGCGGCGAGGCCATCGATGAACCTGCGTGAAGCTAGCTTTCCTCAGCGGCTAAAGCCCGCTTCTTTTGCCGCTCCAGCGGCACGGATGAAGAGGCTGCGGAAAAAGTCTATTGACGGGATTGAACGTCCCTCAGCGGCTACAGCCGGAATTAAAAGCGTGGAGGTTATCGCAGCGGTAAACCGCTGCGCCACCCAAAAGCAAGAGCAAAATCGAGTTGTTCCGCAACCTCTGAAGGCGTGCCCTTCCCAAAACCACCTGGTGTATAAATTTTCATGACCATCGCGCCCGCTATCACCGATGTTGAGCAACTGAAGGGACATCCGGCGGTGGCGCGGCTGCTGGCGTGGAATCCGGCGGTGGTTACGGGAGTGAAGTTCGACCGCGACGAGATGACGATTTACATCGACCGGGCGAACATTCGCGAGGCTTGCGCGCTGCTGCGTGACGATGCGGAGTGCGTTTTCAACTTTCTTTCCGACATTACCTGCGTGGATTGGTATCCGGCAGAGCCGCGATTTGAGGTGATTTATCACCTGCTGTCAATTCCTAAGAAAGAGCGGGTCCGGTTGAAGGTGCGTTTGGACAGCGCCAGTCCTGCGGTGGAATCGCTGTGTTCGGTGTGGGCGGGGGCGAATTATTTTGAGCGCGAGATTTTTGATCTGTTTGGGATTCGGTTTACGGGACATCCTTATCTGCGGCGGCTTTTGATGCCGGAGGATTGGGAGGGGCATCCTTTGCGAAAAGATTATCCGGTGGAGGGATATCGCTGAAATGGCGCACCTGACACCAACGCCGGTGCTCGAGCCCGGGCAGGATCGGACGATGATCCTGAACATGGGGCCGCAGCATCCGTCGACGCATGGAGTGCTGCGGGTTCTGCTGGAGATTGATGGCGAGACCGTGGTGCGGATCATGCCGGACATTGGATTTTTGCACACGGGAATCGAAAAGACGTGTGAGGCGAAATTTTATCAGCAGGTGGTGCCGCTGACGGACCGCATCGATTATCTGTGCCCCATGACCAACAATCTTTGTTATGTGCTGGCGGTGGAGAAGTTGCTGGGGCTGGAGATTCCTGCGAAGGCGCAGTGGATGCGGGTTTTGATGAACGAGTTGACGCGCATCAACTCGCATCTGGTGTGGCTGGGAACGCACGCCATGGATATTGGAGCGCTGACGGTGTTTCTGTATTGCTTCCGCGAGCGTGAAGAAATTTTGAAGATGTTCGAGGCGATCAGCGGACAGCGGATGATGACCTCTTACTTTCGTATAGGAGGGCTGGCGCTGGAGCCGCCGCTGGGATTTTTTGAACGGGTGCGCGAGTTTGCCGGGCGTTTTCCGGAGAAGGTGGATGAATACGAAAACCTGCTGACGGGAAATCCGATCTGGATGATGCGCACCAAAGGTGTGGCGCGGATGACCGCGGAAGATGCCATCGCGCTGGGGGCGAGCGGGCCTACGCTGCGCGGAAGTGGGGTGGATATCGATCTGCGGCGCGATATGCCCTACTCGGGGTATGAGAATTTTAAGTTCAAGGTTCCGGTGGCACAGGAGGGCGATGTTTTTGCACGCTATATGTGCCGCGTGGCGGAGCTGAGGGAATCGAACAAGATTGTGCAGCAGGCGCTGGATGGGATGCCGGAAGGGCCGATTAAGGCGAATGCGCCAGGAGTGGTGCTGCCGGACCGCGAAAAGATGAAGACGCAGATGGAAGCGCTGATCTACCACTTCAAGATTATTACTGAGGGATTTGCGGTGCCGGCGGGCGAGGTATATCAGGCGGTGGAGTCGCCACGCGGGGAGATGGGATATTACATCGTAAGCGATGGGACGGCGAAGCCTTATCGCGTACACATGCGGGCGGCGTGTTTGGCGAATCTGCAGACGCTGCCCAAAATGTGCGAGGGGGGCTTAATCGCCGATGTGGTCGCAGCGATCGGAAGCATCGATATCGTATTAGGAGAAATAGATCGGTAGTTTCTTTCTCCGATATCGCTATGCCAAAAGCAAATCGAGGAGGCTGGAAGACTTGCTCCAGGGGACACAAATACAGGAGCATACGAGGCTGCCCGATTTGATGGAAGGGGAATCGACCCGTGAGGTCGAATCGCACCAGCAAAGAATTAACCAAGGAAGAGAATCGCAAAGCTACTGAACGCTTATGAAATTTTCCGACGGGTTCGAGGCGCGGTTTGCGGAGATGGTTCCGCACTATCCGACGAAGCGGTCGGCGCTGGTGCCGACTCTGCTTTATGCGCAGGATGAAGTTGGATTTCTGTCTGATGAAGTGATTGCGGAGTTGGCGGCGCGGCTGGATTTGACGGAACTGGAAGTGCGGAACGTAATCAGCTATTACTCGATGCTGACGACCAAGCCGCGCGGGAAGTTTAATGTGCAGGTTTGCACGAACATCAGCTGCATGGTGCGCGGTGGAGAAGAAATCCTGCGCCACTGCGCGAAGAAACTGGGCGTGGGGAATAAAGGAACCACGCCGGACGGAATGTTCACGCTGGAAGAAGTGGAATGCATTGGAGCGTGCAGCTGGGCTCCGGCGGCGCAGGTGAATTACGATTTTCATGAGAACCTGACGAACGAGAAGATCGACAAGATTCTCGATGAATATCGGCGGGGATAGAGAATTTGTAATTTTGTAATCGGGTAATTTGTAATTTAAAAACGTATGGAGACGTGGCGTTTTTCCAAATTACAAAATTACCAAATTACGAAATTATAAAATGGCTTCTCTCGTTTCACATCCGGATGAGATAAAAGTCGTGTCAAAGCGATTTGGCATGGGCGCGACCGATATCGACCGCTATCTCGAACTGGACGGCTACAAGGCCGTGCAGAAGGCGCTCGGGATGGAAGCGGACGCGATTGTAAATGAGGTGAAGAACTCCGGACTGCGGGGGCGCGGGGGCGCGGGATTTTCGACGGGGATGAAGTGGTCGTTCGTGCCGAAGCAATCGGCAAAACCGAAGTATGTGCTTTGTAATGGCGATGAGAGCGAACCGGGAACGTGCAAGGACCGGTTGATTTTTGAACATGATCCGCATGCGGTGATTGAAGGGGTAATGATCGCGGCGCTGGCTGTGGGCGCGGCTAGCGGCTACATCTACGTTCGCGGCGAATATCGATATCTGTCGATCATCATGCAGAAGGCGATTCGCGACGCTTATGCCAAGGGCTTCATTGGCAAGAATATTTTCGGCAGCGGACGCAATCTCGATATTTACTGGCACGGCGGCGCAGGGGCGTATGAAGTTGGGGAGGAATCGGCGCTGATGGAATCGCTCGAGGGCAAACGCGGGATTCCGCGGATTCGGCCTCCGTTTCCGGCTGTGGTGGGGCTGTGGGGCGGGCCGACCGTCATTAATAATGCGGAGACTTTGGCGAATGTGCCGCACATTATTTTGGGCGGCGCGGATTGGTATGCCAAGTTAGGCTCGCCGAAGAACGGCGGAACGCGGTTGTTTTGTTTGAGTGGAAATATTGCGAAG
>PKVZ01000232.1 GCA_003131635.1 Acidobacteriaceae bacterium | reverse complement strand
AAAGTTTAGTGTGGTCTCCATAGCCAACATTGCAGAGGAAGTTCGATTTCCATTTGCCGTCAGGAAAGAATTCGGCGTTGACCTTGGCGGCGTCGAATCCGGACATGGGACCGCAATCGAGGCCGAGAGCGCGGGCAGCAAGAATGAAGTAGCCACCCTCGAGCGAACCATTGCGGAAGGCAGTGGCTTCGATCAGGCCGGGATTACCCACGAACATTGAGCGCATATCTTTGTGCGGGAAAAGTTTTGGAAGCTTTTCGTAGAACTCGGTATCCCAGGCAATGATAACGGTGACCGGAGCGGCCATGGTCTTGTCGACATTGAGGGGGGCAAGAGCGGGACGGAGACGCTCCTTGGCTTGGGGTGTGGTGAGGAAGACATAGCGTGCGGGCGTGGTGTTGGCGCTGGTGGGGCCGAACGCGGCCAGTTCGTAAGCCCGACGCAGCAACTCGGAAGGGACGGGCTGAGGGAGCCAGACATTATGGGTGCGGGCCTCGCGGAAAATCTGGTCGATGCAATGGTGGGAGACTGCGGTTTTTGTTGTTGCGGAAACGGGGGCGGATGCGTCGGGCATGTCGGGTCTCTCTTAACTTAATTGGGAACTTGTTACCGACGATTGGATTGTGAGGCAAGGCGCTGGGATGCAAAACTCTGGCAGAGCCGGGATGCTGATCCGGGGCGATACGGCTTGCTGGTAAGGAGTGCGATGGGCGATATTTCGTCAACCGTCGGTTCGTTTAAGGTGTACGATTCTCCTGTCTTCTTCGAAAGCGGCTGAGTAAACGGCCTTATCTTAGCGAAAACTGTCAGGCGACCCGGGAGGCGACGCAAGTGTTTCTCGGGCCGTGCCGAGAGTGGAGAGGCATCTCGCCCTCCACCGCGGGTTCTTGCTCAGCAACGAGGAGGAGCAGTGTCACTCGGTTTGCAATGTCCCATCCTGCCATATAAGAACATTAAGATACTTTTCCGACTCGTGTTGTGTTTGCTTCTGTGGGTAACGCCGGGAGTCTCACAAAAGACGCCGCCGGAAGACAGTAGCATGCCCAAGTATGAACTTGGCGCGGAGATGAAAACCAAGGGTGTGATCGATGAAGTGAATCTGATGTCTGTGGGGAAGAGGAAAGATTTCACGGAACTGATCATCAAGAACGGCGACGACAAGATTCACATCTATGTATGCCCCAAACCGTTTGAAGACGAGATGGGCATCAGTTTCAGCAAGGGTGACCAGATTACCGTTACAGGCTCAAAGGTAAAGCACGAAGGGGCGGACGTGATCCTCGCACGAGAAGTGGCGAAGGGCGAAGATACGCTCCTGTTCCGCGACGCCCAGGGCACCCCGGTGTGGGATGCGCGAACCGGCAAATGATGAGCGATGGTTCAACAACAATCAGACCTGGCTTGCCCAGCGTGTATAATTCGACCGAGATTGAAGCAGGTATTGCGAAGTCCCAGTTAGTCTTCAATAAGGAAATCGGTATTCGGGCCCCTTGCGGCATCGTTGCGGCGACACCCCCTCCGCCGCGTCACCTTGACGGTATCTCCTACCTAGAAAGGATATGGGCCGATGACTTACCTAACAACTTCAGATGCTCGCCTACTTGGGCAAAATCGCCAGGAAAAAGATACAAGCCGCAAATCGAATTTGAGAATCGCGAATCTCGCGCGCTGTGGGATCAACAGATATAGCGACTGGAGAAGCGGCTGCGCTGTGTTTCTGCTGTGTGTTGCGGCTGCGATTGCTTCGCCCGCTCAGAGTTTCACGGTGTTGCACAGCTTCGACGGGACGCATGGCGGCTCACCCCGCGGGGCGCTCGTCCAGGCCACAGACGGAAACTTTTATGGGTCCGCCTCGATCGGCGGCCCCACCGGCATATGTTCGAATGGCTGCGGCACGCTCTTCAAAATCACGCCCGGCGGTGCGCTGAGCACACTCCACGACTTCAATGGTATGGCCGGCTTCTATCCCACCGGCGCGCTGGTTCAGACCTCCGCCGGGAGCTTCTATGGGGCGACAGCAGGCGGAGGCGACAGCGGCGTTAAGTGTTACATCTTTAAGCAGTCGGGCTGCGGGACGCTGTTCGAGCTCACGCCCAGCGGTTCGTTCCTATCGCTGCACAGCTTCGACGGTTCGGACGGCAGTGAACCACTGGGACTGGCGCTGGGCAATAACGGGAACTTTTACGGGGTAGCCGAGTGGGGCGGAACGGACGACAACGGGACGGTCTTCGAAACGACGCCGAGCGGAACGTTCACCTTGCTGTTCAACTTTGCCGAAAGCGGCGCAATTCCCGGAGGACTGATCGCGGCCACGGATGGAAACTTCTACGGAACATCGGAGTACGGCGGAACCGAAAGCGCGGGCCAGGTCTTCCAAGTGACTCCCAGTGGCACGGTGACGACCCTCTACAGTTTTTGCGGAGGAGGCGATTGTACGGACGGATCCAACCCTATGGCTGGGGTGATCCAGGGCACGGATGGGGACCTGTACGGGACAACCTACGTGGGCGGCGCCAGCGGCTCAGGAACCATCTATCAGGTGACGCAGAGCGGCGTGGCCACATTACTGTATACCTTCGGCTCACAAGCCTTCGCGCAAATACCGATGGTCCAGGGCACGGATGGGAACTTCTACGGAGTAACTCTCCAGGGTGGGACGAACGACGATGGCATGATCTTCGAGATCACTCCGGATGGCGCACTGACCACGCTGTACAGCTTTTGCCCGCTAAGCGGGTGTGCCGATGGCGCCTATCCCGCCTCGCCGCTGATCCAGGGTACCGACGGAATTTTTTACGGGTCAACAATATCCGGTGGGGCAACCGGTTACGGTGTGGTCTTCAGCCTGGACGTGGGACTCGGGCCGTTCGTGGAAACACTGCCCGCGATGGGTAGGGCAGGAGCGCCCGTTAAAATTCTGGGCACGGACCTTACGGGAGCGACCAGCGTTACCTTTAACGGTACCCCGGCCACGTTCACCGTAGCCTCGCCCTCGCTTATCAGGACCACAGTACCGACCGGAGCGACCACGGGACGGGTTCGGGTAACAACTCCGAGCGGCACGCTCACCAGCAACGTTGTTTTCCGGGTGGGGCCGTGACTTGCGCGGT
>PKVZ01000049.1 GCA_003131635.1 Acidobacteriaceae bacterium | reverse complement strand
CCTTCTCAAACCCATGACCGCGACGCTCATCAAGCGCGGGCGCGGCATCCTCAAGCGCGCGCCGGGGGGCAAGCCACTGATGGAGGACTGGGCCGAGCACAAGAAGCGGGAACGGGCACTTGAGGAGCGCCATGCCGGCTAAGGTGCTCGACAGCTTCGCACTTATCGCCTACTTCCGAGACGAGCCGGGCGCGGAGACGATGGAAGATCTGCTCGTCTTTGCCGGTAAGAAGGACAGCCCGCTCCTTATGACCGATGTGAACTACGCCGAGGTGAAGTACTCCATTGTGAAGAAAGATGGCGTGGAGGCTTGGGCGGAGGCCGCGAAGGTGCTTCAGGGCCTGCCGATTGATTTTCATTCCACGACCCGCGCGCTGGCCGACACCGCGGCCGACTTCAAGGCGCGTTTCAAATTGAGTTTGGCCGACGCCTTTGCCGCCGCGCTGGCAAAGGAAAGGAAGACTGAACTCGTCACCGGCGACCCGGAATTCAGGTCTCTCGAAAAGGAAATCAAAATTCACTGGCTGAAATAATCACAGGCCCAGGAAAACTAGGGGACAGGATGTGGGGATTACAGTGAGACCGACGCGCAAACGGCATGGGGAGATGTTTGTCGTGGCGTGAGGCTGGAGCCTAGAAGTTACATGATGCCAGCCCCGTCTGCCCCCGCATTTCCCCCGTAGAAATTCTTGGGAGGGTATTGTTCCTTGTCCTCAGTCGCACACGAGTTATACTTACCCGTCGAAAATGGCCCACCGGTCGAGAAGGCCTGCGTGAAGTAGGTTTAACGTCGCGAAGGCTCGTAAGGGCCGAGGAGAGATCGAATGGCACTGTCGAACGCCTACCTAATGACAACGAAAAACCTGGACGCGTTTCTGAAATCGATCCAGTCCGCGAAGGCACCGGAGCGCTTTACTATTCAGTTTTTGAAGCAACTCGACTTCACCAGCTCTAATGATCGGCTCTTTCTCGGTGTGCTCAAGGCCTTGGGATTCATCGATGACGCCGGCGTACCGAAGCAGCGATACTTCGACTTCTTGGACCAGGGTCAGTCTGCGAGAGTGCTGGCTGAAGGCATTCGCGAGGCATACTCCGACCTTTTCAACGTCAACAAGAACGCGCAAACCTTGACTATCGATGAGGTCAAGAACAAACTCAGGACGCTCACTCTGGGGCAAAAGTCAGATAATGTAGTGTCGCTGATGGCGAACACGTTCAAGGCGCTCTCCGAGCTCGCTGATTGGAAGGCCCAGCCGCCAGCAGGCGCACCCGCCCAGGCCACGACGACCGAGAAAAAGCCGGAGGGCCCTGCTGAGACTGCGCAATCGCCAATCACTTTGCCGCCTAGCCCGGACACAGGCAGTCGGCCTCTCCAGCTCCATTACGACATACAAATACATCTGCCTGAATCCCGGGACGCAGCTGTATTCGACGCGATCTTTGCTGCTCTCCGGAAGCACCTGCCGTAAGGTGGAGGATCACATGAATACAGACGACGCCTATTCGTTCGTCTTCCGGGGTCTGCTGACCGAGGAGGCGTTGGACCAGACGGGCCGGCTCAGGAAGGTTGGTCTTGCCGCTCATTTCGATCCCGAGATGGCAGGGCGGCTGCCGATCGACTCGTTCGACGAGGAGCTTGTGGTGCGTGCCCAGAGGATGGCGGTCGTGTATGTCGCCATCGCCGCCTTCGAGAATTCTGTTCGAGAGTTCGTGAGCAAGGTGCTGCTAGAGAAGTTTGGCGCTGACTGGTGGCTGCAGTCCGTATCGGAGAAGATTAGAACTAAGGCCGAAACTCGCCGCTCTGAAGAGGAGAAGATTCGCTGGCACACGCCTCGCGGAGACGAGCCGATCAATTATACGGAGTTCGGAGACCTCAGTTCGATCATGAGCCAGAACTGGGTGCTGTTTGAGGACTACGTTCAGAATCAGGAATGGATGAAGTTAGTTATTTCGACCGTCGAGCGTTCGCGTAATGTCATCATGCACAGCGGAGACCTCGGCCTGCAGGACGTGGAACGTATCGCCACCTCTATAAAGGATTGGATCAGGCAGGTCGGTGCATAGGTTCGCGAGGCCCGTGCGTCAGCGCCCTTCATCCGCCCATGTCCAAGGTTTCATCGTCCGCCAGGTTATATAGCAACTTCTTATCCATCAGGTGGAATTCGTGGCCTGAAATCCGCAGCGGCTTTGTGGAAACCAAACTGTATCCCAAGTATTTGTACCACTCAACCTCATCGTCAACCGACAGTAACTCGACTCTACCGCAGTTTCTGTGGCGGGCGCAGTGCTCGGCCCATCGCATGAGATGACCCCCAAGACCTCGACCCTTAAACTTTTCGTCAACTCCGACCTCGTCGATGAAAGACGTCTTTCCCTTGCGGAACCTAAAACCGACGAAGCCGCAGATGGTCCCATCTAGTTCGTGCAGGTAAACATGCCTGCTGGGATCGGTGGACATCTCATACCAGCGATCAGCCCATGAGAATTTGTCAATGAAATCGGGGGGCTGGCCCAGCCGACTTATTTCCTCGCGGCTATCGCGAACGGGATGCCCCACCCGTGGCGGTTTCACGGGTGGGCCGCGATGCCGATGGGATCAGGAGATTTTGCGAATGCGAAGCTCGGCTTTCCGGGTCTCATTGACCAGAACTGGGCCGCGTTCTTCGTAGGCGTAATGGCGGAAGCTGCTCCACAACCACTCCTCGGGCTTCGAAACTAAACGTCGCTGGACGGGATTGCGGTGCATGTAGCGCAGCTTTTCCACGCGTTTCTTATCGGAGAAGACAACGAAATCGTAGAAACGGCTTTGCCAAACGTGTCCCACGGCGACGGGCGTATTCCAAAGCGAGTCTGTCGGGGCGTTTGTTTTTACGCGAAGATCTCGCAGCAACCGATGGGCGAAGGTTTGTTTCAGAGCGGCCAGCACCAGCGAAGGATTTCCGCGCTCCGGCTCGCTCACGAGAAGATGGACGTGCTCAGGCATGACCACGTAACCGACAACGACAAATTGATGGCGCTGGCGGATCTGCTCCAGCACTTCGAGAAAGAGATCGCGAGAGTGGGCTGTGCCGAGGAGGGGACGGCGCTGGTAGCAACTTGTGGTAATAAAGTGGGAGTATCCAGCGCCGTAGTAGCGGTGCAGGTTTGTCGGCATTGAAACGGTGTAGCAGGAAGGCGAGGATTTAGCTGTGACTGATGAACATGCAGGGAGAGTTCGCAGCAGCCCACCCGTGAAACTGCCACGGGTGGGGCATCCTGTGTCGTGTTAGGAACGGCTGGGCCCCCTACGCTTTCGCGGACTTCTTTTTTTCCAGGGCGGCGTAGATGGCGGGGTCGGTGCAGATTTCGTAGTAGGTGCGGTCGGTCCAGCCCTGGACGGAGAAGTCTTCCGCGTTGACTTTGGGGACGCGGCTTTCGCGGACGACGATTTTGCGGAAGATGTCGCGGTCGACGGGGACGATGCCGCTGGAGAGGCGGTACTCGCCTTTGTCCGATGCGAGCGCGGGTGGCAGTTTTACGGCGAGTGGGACGAGGGAAATTTCCTGCTCGAGTTTGCGGAAGGCGGATTGGTTCATGCGGATGCCGCCCAGGTTGTAGCTGACGACGGAGTCTTCGTTCGGTTGGTCGGCGGGATTCGCGTGGTCGGAGGGCGAGCCTGCGTCCTGCGCCTGGAATACGTAGACGTGGAAGGGACCGGCTTGCGATTCCATAACTTTGCGTGCGCGCTTGTTGCAGGAGGAAAGACGATCGCTCTCGTTGAGGGCTTCGGAGATCATGATCTGGCGTTCGCCGTCCATGAGATAGAGCGGGGCGGTCTCCTGCAGGGTGATGCCGATGCCTAATTCGAGTTCGGGCATGTTGGAACGCTTCATCAATTCATTGTAGCCACGGACGATTTCGATGATTTCGCGGGCCAGGACGCAGGCGCGGCTGACGGCGAGGCCGGGTTCGCCTTCGCGTTCGAGGATGGCGAGGATGATGGCATCGCCTTCGAGAAAAACTTTTTGCGCTCCGTACTTGCCGAGCAGCTTGTTGACTGGATCGTAGAAATTCAGGCTGAAGTAGGATGCCGGGTTGAGTCCTTTTTCCATCAGGGTGCGGGTGAGGCGGGTGGAATCGCGGACATCGGCTTTGAGGACCACGTGGCGCAGGACGCGTACTTCCTCGGGCTGCTCGGGTTGCTCCTCGGGCAGAAGAAATTCGTAGAGCGTGCCGTTCATGCGGGAAAGTTCGCGCAGCTTGTCGGTGGCGACAAGGTTCACGGAATCGAGAGCGGCGTTCAGAATTTCCAGGCGGCGGAGATCACGGTGATAGTGAGAGAAATCCTGCAAAAATCGTGCGGCGACTTTGGCGCGCTCCGCGCCGCGGCAGGCAGCAACCTTGGCTACCGCCGCGTATAGGCTGGCGGGCGAGAGCTTGCCATGCTCCTGAATCATGCGCTCCACGCGGTCGCACTCGGGACGCGAGATGAGGGCGTTCTTCAGTTGCTGCGGGTTGATACGGGGTGCGTACTCGCCGAGCAGAGGGACGGTGTGATAGGAAGCGATGACGCACTCCATCACTTGTTCGTCTTCGAGCAGGCGAACCCATTTTGTGAGGCGATCTTGCTGGGCCGCGCCTTCCGGCGAGGAATCATCGGGAGTGCCGGTGCCGACGAGGGTGCGAGAATTTTCTGGGGCACACATCCAGGAATCGATGGTCTCGGTAGTAGTCTCTTCTCCATATAACGACCGCAGGAAATTCCAGACGACATCTTGCAGGCGGGGATAGCGGTCGGGATCGCGATCCCAGTTGCCGAGCATGACGTAGTGTTCGGCGCAGAGATAGTCGTCGCGGCCATCCTCGGAAAAGGCAAGGCGGTTTATGAATAGACCGTAGCTGCTGAGGGCGGCACTGCCGGGTTCATCGGCTTTGGGCTCTCCAAAAAATGACCGGCGGGTACGAGCCAGGGTTTCTTTCTCGATGGCGCGCAGAGTCTCGAACAGATCCTGCCCGGTTTTGCGAAGAATGATTTTCTTGCGCACCTGGAAGGCAGCCACGCGCTCGCGATACTCGACCGCTTTGCCCTGGCGGATGCCCTCGTAACTCTTGAGCAGCACGCGGCAGCGCTCCAGAACTTGCGGGAACTGCTGGGACATTTCTGTGCGCAGAAACTTGGTTACAGCCAGGCGCGCCAGCAGATCGAGGGAAAGCTTTTCTTCTTTTTTGGCGCGGTTCAATGCGGCGAGATGAAGTTCAGCCAGCAAGGGCTTCCAGTCGGAGGGATCGGCGGGACCGCGGACTGCTTCGCGATTTGGCCCAGCGGCGGCGTCTCGCATCCACGACGGAGCCTGACTTTTCTGCGGAGCCTCAGCCGCCAGCAAGCCTTCCAACTCGCCGTGGCGCACGATCAGCCGCATGATCTGGGCCCGCGCTGCATCTACAAAGCGAGGGCTGAGTGCTACATCGTGCCGAAGATTGTCGACGCCGACCGCCAAACCTTCAAGCGCGATGGATGGGGTGGCAACGACCATCGCTGGCGGCGCCATTTTTTCTGGCTCCTTGCCGAGGCGGAAGATGGGGAATCGAGGCATTGGTGAATGCTCTAGAGTGTTGGAACTTACTGATTAGACATGTACATATCGAGGCTAGCATGGGCCGAACGGGGAGCTAAAGTTACCGAGGTTATGGGCGGCCTCGAGGGAGGGCTGCACTCGAACAGTCTAAAAAAAGATTCGCGACGGCCCCAACCGCTTCCATCTGAGGATGTAAACTTTTGGCATTGCAAAATTTTGTCCGAGGGCTGGGGTAGTAGAAAAACTTAGGAGAATGGCAATGATCGGATTTTCCGTCAATGGCAAACGCGTCGACCTCGAGGTTGATCCTTCCACTCCGCTGTTGTGGGTGATTCGCGAACAGCTCGGGCTCACCGGAACAAAATATGGGTGCGGCATGGCGCAGTGCGGCGCGTGTACGGTGCATATCAATGGAGAAGCGGTACGCTCGTGTGTTGCGGCAGTGTCGCGGGCGGATGGGAAATTCGTGACGACGATCGAAGGGCTGTCGCCGGACCTGAGTAATCCACTGCAGCGCGCGTGGCTGGAAGANNAAGCCGAAGCCGACCGACGACGATATTGACGAGGCGATGACGGGCAACATTTGCCGTTGCGGAACGTATCCGAGGATTCGGAGAGCGATCCATCGGGCGGCGGAGATGGTAGCGAAGGGAGGTACGCGATGATCCGGCGCAAACTGGAAAGGCGCGACTTCCTGAAGATTTCGGTGGCGGCGAGCGGCGGGCTGCTGATTGGAATTCAGTTTCCTGGAATCAGCGGGCTGGCGGTGGCACAGTCATCAGCGGCGCAGTCGGCTTCCGCGAATGCTTTTATGCCGAACGCTTTCGTCCGGATTGGAAGCGATGAGCGGGTCACCGTGATTGTGAATCATTCGGAGATGGGGCAGGGCGTTTACACGTCGCTGCCCATGCTGCTGGCCGATGAGCTGGATGCGGACTGGAGTAAGGTTGGCTTCGAGCCGGCTCCGGTCGACCCTAAGTACAACCATCCCGCTTTCGGCATACAGATGACTGGGGGCAGTTCCAGCGTTTATTCAGGGCTGCAACAATTCCGTGAGGCTGGCGCTGCCGCGCGCGCCATGCTGATTGCCGCCGCCGCGCAACAATGGAACGTGGCCGCGAGCGATTGCCGGACGGAATCAGGCGCGGTGCTGAACGGATCGAAAAAACTGACTTATGGGCAACTGGCAAGCGCCGCTGCGAAGTTGACTCCGCCTGAGCATGTGCAGCTGAAAGATCCAAAAGATTTCAAACTGATTGGCAAGCCGATCAAGAGGCTGGACACTCCGGAGAAGTTGAACGGCTCGGCTGTATTCGGAATCGATGTGAAATTGCCGGGAATGCTGACGGCGGTGATTGCGCGTCCACCGATTTTCGGGGCTAAGATGAAGAGCTTGGATGACTCGCGGGCACGCTCGATGCCCGGAGTGAGAAAAATTGTGGCCATTCCTGCGGGCGTTGCCGTGATCGCGGATACGTTCTGGCAGGCGAAGACGGCGCGGGAGGCTTTGCGTGTTGAATGGGATGAAGGCAGCATGCAGAATTTCAATACCAGCGAGATGATGCATCAGTTCCGCGAGCGCGCAAAATCGCCCGGGTCCAGCGTGCGTAAGGATGGCGATTTCAATGCCGCGATGGCGAGTGCGGCCAAGAAAATCGAGGCCGTTTATGAAGTTCCTTATTTATCTCATCTGATGATGGAACCGCTAAATTGCGCGGTGGATTTGCGCGCGGATTCGTGCGAAGTGTGGACCGGCTCTCAGTTCCAGACGATTGACCGGGCGAATGCAGCAAAGATTGCGGGCCTGCCCCCGGAGAAAGTTCAACTGCATACAACTTTTCTGGGCGGAGGGTTTGGGCGCAGGGCGAATCCGCAGTCGGACTTTGTGGTAGAGGCGGTGTACGTTGCCAAGGCAGCGGGAGTTCCGGTGAAAGTGCTTTGGACGCGGGAAGACGATATGCAAGGAGGATGGTATCGCCCGGCGTTTTTGCATGCGATTGCGGGCGGCGTTGATGCGAGCGGCAATGCGGTGAGTTGGAGATCGCGACTGGTGGGGCAATCGATCATGGCGGGAACGCCGTTTGGGGCCGCAATGATGAAGGGGAAAGATTACGATCCGGCGTCGGTGGAGGGCGTGGACGATCTTCCTTACGAGATTCCTAATTTGACGGTGGAATCGCATCAGGCTGAGATTAATGTTCCGGTGCAGTGGCTGCGGTCGGTGGGACACTCGCATACTGCGTTCGCGACGGAATGTTTTATGGATGAACTCGCGGGAGCGGCAGGAAAAGATCCGTATCAGTTCCGGCGCGGGCTGTTGCAAAAGCATCCTCGTCATCTGGGAGTGCTGGATCTTGCGGCGCAGAAGGCGGGATGGGACAAGCCGTTGCCGAAGGGGATGGGGCGCGGGATCGCGGTGCACTTTGCGTTTGAAAGTTACTCCGCGCACGTAGCCGAAGTTTCGGTGGAAGATGGAAATGTTCGCGTACACCGCATGGTGTGCGCCATCGATTGCGGGCAGTATGTGAACCCGGGCATTATTGCGGCGCAGACGGAGGGCGGCGCAATTTTCGGTGCATCGGCGGCGCTCTTCCAGGAGCTTACTTTCGAGAAGGGGCGGCTGCAGCAGACGAACTTCAATTCGTTCCCGGTGATGCGAATGAATGAATGTCCGCAGATTGAAACCCATCTGGTCGACAACCACGAGAAGTCGGGCGGCATCGGAGAACCGGGTGTACCCTGTGCCGCGCCGGCGATTGCCAATGCTGTGTTCGCGGTGACGGGGAAACGAATACGGAAGTTGCCCATCCGAATGTCGGAGGCCGTATGAAACGATTGAGCTTAGTGCTTTGGAGTTTGCTGGTGTGCGGCGCAGTTTCTACAGCCTGGCTTTCGCATCCCGTAGCTGCGGCGGGACCAACGGCCGCGCCGACGACGTCGAGCGACGATGGAGCGCTGTTCACCGCTTTCGTTCCGGTGTTGCGGCATCCGCGCTGCATGAATTGCCATTCGAAAGGCGACTACCCGCGGCAGGGAGATGATTCGCACCGGCATACCATGGACATACGGCGCGGTTCGGCCGGCAACGGAGTAACGTCAGTGAAGTGCAGCACGTGTCATCAGGATCACAATCTGGGTGAGGCGCATCTTCCGCCGGGCGCACCGGGCTGGCACCTGCCACCGCCGAGCATGCCGATGATTTGGGAAGGATTGACCGACGCGCAGCTTTGTGAATCGATCAAAGATCCGAAACAAAATCGGGGACGGAATATCGATCAGCTCGTGGTACATCTGACGGAAGATAAGTTGGTGATGTGGGGATGGAATCCGGGCGAAGGACGAACGCCGGTGCCGATTCCGCACGATCAGTTTTCCGCGAAGGTGAAGGCGTGGCAGGCGGCGGGGGCGCCGTGTCCGGCGAGGTAAAAGTACCGAGTACCTAGTACCGAGTATCGAGCATTCGGCACTGGGTACTCGGTACTGGGTACTCGGTACTAGCTACTGGCTTTTTACCCTTGCTGGTTCGAACTCATCGCCCTTCTGCCAGCCGATTAATTTTGAAAAGCTGGCCGCCTCCCAGCCCAGCGCGAAGCCGAAGCGCGCCATGGCGGCGTCGCCGGTGAAGTCCATCGCCGGATCATACTTATCGCTCGGCTGGTGATAACGCTTCTCGGTATATTCCTTATCCTGCGCCTGCCCCCAGGCTTCGTCGTGGCCTTTGAACTTCATACCTTCATTAATCGAGAAGGATGGAATGCCGACGCGAGCCAGACTGAAATGATCGGAGCGATAGAAGTGTCCGGCCTCGGGACGAGCATCGGGGCGGATGGCCAGACGGAATTCTTTCGCGGTCGCTTGCACCCAGGGATAAAAAGTAGTGCGCTCCGCGCCTGAAACTTCGACTTCTTCGGGCGCACCGATCGGCTGCACGTCATCGTAATTGAGATCGAGAGTAATCTTGCCGGCGGGAACGGGCGGATGTTTGCCGAGATACTCCGACCCGAGCAATCCCTGCTCTTCGGCGGTGACGGCGGCAAAAATTATCGAGCGGCCGGGATGATCTTTGGCGACGCTGAAGGCGCGCGCCAGTTCGAGCAGGATGCCGCAGCCGGTGGCGTTGTCGGCAGCGCCATGGAAAATATTGTCGCCTGGCATATCGGGACGAATGCCGAAATGATCGTAGTGTGCGGTGAAGAGTACTGCCTGGTCTTTGAGATTGCGGTTGGAGCCCGGCAGCATTGCGACCACATTGTTCGATTCGAAATTGCGAACTTTGCTGACCATGTTAGCCCGCAACTTTGCGCCCAGGTCTACGGGATGGAAATCGCGCGAACGCGCGTCGGCCATCATCTTGTCGAGATCCATGCCGGAACCGGCAGCTAATTTCTTCGCCACATCGAGCTGGACCCAGGATGCGACTTTCAGCGCCGGACCTTCTAGTTTCAAGTAGGATTTCTCTCCCGAGTTTGAGTTGCGCACTACCTCCCACGGGTAACTCGCCATGTCTTCGCGGTGAACGAGAATCACACCTACTGCGCCTTTGCGGATGGCTTCTTCATATTTGTAAGTCCAACGGCCATAGTAGGTGAGGGCTTTGCCCTTGAAAAATTTGGGATCGTCGGAGGGAGGTTCGTTCACCAGCATGAGCAAAACTTTGCCGTGTACGTCTACGCCTTTGTAGTCGTCCCAGTTATATTCGGGAGCTTCGATGCCGTAGCCCACGTAGACGATCTCGGCATCAACGCTGGATTGCGATTGCTGGGTTTGATCGTAGGCGACGTACTCGTCGAGCGGCTTCAAATCCATGGGAGCGCCCTGCTTTGGCAGGAGCACGAAATGCGTATCCGGCAGCGTTGTAATTCCGACCAGGGGCACCTTCTGCAAGTAGTATCCGTTGTCGCCGGCGGGCTTTAATCCGTATTCGGCAAATTGCGTGGCTATGTATTCGGCTGCCAGGTCGCCGCCGCGCTGGCCGGTGCCGCGGCCTTCCAGCAAATCGTGCGAGAGAAAGCGGACATGCCAGCGGATGTGTTCGGGATTGATGGTGTCCATTGCGGCGAAGGCAGCGGAAGGCAGACGAACCGAAACCGGGTCACGCTTGGCCGAGGCCGGAACGGGAGCGGGCGCAGCGCCGGATTCGGCGCAGACAAGCAGGCTCAGAGCGGCGATGATAAAAGCGAGAGCACTCGCACGTGCGGTTGCTGGCATAGATCAGTCTTCTCCCCCGACGAAGTGGCGTATCGGCGCAAGGAATTATTGTGGCCGGGAATGCTTATTTTTGGGACTGAATGAATTGTAACGGAGAGAAGCGATTTCGAAGTAAGGTACTGGCAGCCTGACGAGCACGGCAGGCCATTCGTAGACAGGACCTTCAGTCCAGTACGGGCTTTGTACCTGCGACAGTTCCCTTCCGGTTGCTGGCGACTGGGTATTTTTTCTANNGACTCAGCCATTTTGCGGTTGAGTTCTGCGAAATCGGCCTTCACCCAGCCGACGCTGGTGAGTTCAATTTGGCCGTCCTGTGCGATCCAGAAGATGGTTGGGACGTTGGTGAGGCCATAGGCGTTTGATACGGGATATTTTTTGGTGTCATCGAGAAGTACAGGGAACGTTACGCCGAATTCTTTGGTAAAATTCGCGGTCTCACGCGGATCGTTCTGGGAGACGCCGATGATCCTAACGCCCCTGTGTCCGTACGCCCTCTCGATGCGCTCAAGAAAGGGAAAGGCGTACTGGCAGGTGGGACAGGAAACCTTGAAAAATGCCAAGACTACCTGGCCCTGCGCTAGCTCATCACGAAGCACAAAGCGCCTGCCGTCCATTGCTTTCAGTTCAAAGTCTGGGGCTTTGGTGCCTGTGGTCAGTGCTGCCATTGGTTAATCTCCGTCCGTTTCATCGTCCTTCAGCCGACACAGTAGCGGCTGCCGGTATCTTTACATTTTAGACGAGGCGCGCGGACTCCGCTCAGGGGCTTCAATTGGATCCATGGGCGGTGGAAGTTTCAACGCACGCGGGATCAGCAAGAATCATAACGTGGTCTGAGGAGTGGCCGAAGGCGGGCTTCTGGGGAGGGGGACTGTGCCAGCCGCCACATCCCCAGAGGTAAAAGCACTTTGCGGAACGGAGACGTTTGGCGCTACAGCGATCGAGGCCGTCCCAATCGTCTCGCATACCAAATGTATAAATCAGAGTGAACGATGCCACCGCCTCTCGGCATCCTACGTTGAACACACCCGACGACCAGGTTTCGCATTCGAACGTCGATTTCAGTGCACTCTGCAGCGCCGCTTCCTTCAGCATTGGATGTCCGCTGCGAACCTCGGCGGAATCGACGCTACCGTCTTTCCGAATGCGAACTCGAATCTTCACATCCCCCGTGATGCGAGCCTGCCGCGCCAGCGGAGGGTAGACCGGCGGATACACATTGTTTAGGACGACCTCGAACCGCGGCGTCTCCGGCGCGGCAGCCTGGGCGACGGCAATTTCTACATGCATCGCAGACCAGACGCCGGAAGCGATCAACAGGAGCAAACCAAATCGGCGTGCCTGCCTCACAGCACCTCCGCTTTCCTCAGAATTTTTCGCGCCAGCCCAGTTAGCGCCACGCGCTCCAACCGCTCCCGCGGAATCCATTTCCCGACGGTGCGTGACAGCACGGCATTTTGCCACACCCGCACAGTGTAGTCCGTCACCGTAATCGAATGCCGCAGAGTGAATACCGGACGACTCAGCCCATTCATGCTTTCCACCTCCGGCAACTCCCACATGCCGGGCATCAGCGATACATCGCGCGGGCGCTGAACCAGAAAAATCTCGTGCTTGCGGCAATGCAGTGAGTAATGAATCTCGCGCTTTAGTTGCGGCTGCGCCTTCGTCTGGGCCGCCAACTCCCCGCGTGCGGCGCATAGCGCGATCACAGGGCAGGTCAAACATAGGGGCGCTCTCGGAGTGCAAACCGTGGCCCCCAACTCCATTATGGCCTGATTGAAGTCGCCGGGGCGTTTGGCATCCAGCAGGTGATTCGCGGTTCGCCACAATTCTTCATCCGCGAGCCGCTTGCCAGCGAGGCGCTGCAGGACGCGCTCGACGTTGCCATCGACTACCGCGACAGGCTGGCCAAAAGCGATGCTGGCGATGGCTGCCGCGGTGTAGCGGCCGATGCCGGGCAAGGCGCGCAATCCTTCTTCGGTCTCTGGGAACCTTCCGCGGTGCTCGCGCACGATTACTTTCGCCGCTGCGTGCAGCATGCGGGCGCGCCGGTAATATCCAAGGCCGCTCCAGGCGGCCA